>DATGIY010000784.1:0-2668 GCA_035295475.1 Terriglobales bacterium | reverse complement strand
GAAAGTTCGTGTGCGAGGCACGCTCGACCCCGGTGACGACACGATCCACGTCAAAGACATTCAGTTGGCAGACTGAGAACTTTCCTTTTCTGCCTTCCATCGCGATCCGGATGGGCACGGCATAAAATGAGAGCATGCCGCGCAAGACGGCCCTCCTGCTCGTACTGTTCCTTGCTTTGACGGCGCTCGCTCAGAAGATCGTTCCCCCGGAACCCGGAGCTTTCCTATTATGTGGTTTCGCCGAATTTCGAGTACCACCGCCGCGTGAACTCTGTTGCCGCGGTCGATTTTCGCAACCTGGAGTTGAACATTTTCGATGCCCAGGGAAAGGTTCGGGTGAAGGCCAAGCTCAAAGACGGGGTCTATGAAAGCAGCGGCATGCCCCGCGATTGGGTGGCGGCAAATAACATCTCGTATTTCGATTTTCAGACCGGCAAGCCGCGCTTCGCCCTGGTCAGCTTTCTCTGGACGGCTACCGGGGCCGATGCCAGCAGCTACGGCGGAGTGCAGCTCTTCACGGTTCAGAATGGCTGGCTGACCGTAGTACAGCAAATTTTCTTCACCGCCCGTCACGCCGGCGCGGGAGCGGTGTTTGACCCTGCCACAGGAGCGCTGTTCGTGAATTCCAGTCACTATGTCCATGTGGACCCGCACTGCTGTCCCTCGCAGCAGGACGTCATCCGCTATGCCTGGAGCGGACACGATTTTCGCCAGGTTGATGTGAAAACCTTCCCCGTCGCCGCCCCGCCCAATCTCCGTATCCAGAAGCCGAAGCCAAACTAAGAGAAGAGGACGCGCTGAGCCAGCACTTAGCAGTTAGCACCTCAACGTCGGTGGTGGCCTAAGCACCATCGCCGAAGGGCTATGTGCTAAGTGCTAAATGCTAATTGCTTCCTGGCTGAATGCTGAGTGCTGATTGCTGATTTCTACTCAGTGGTTTTTCTTGGGCCGCGGCCAGCGCGCGATAACCACGGTTCCGATTCCGCCCCGCGGCCTGAATTCCCCGGTTATCTCGGCCCATACCGGTTTGGCGGCGCGCACTACATCTTCCAGCACCCGGTTGACGATGTTTTCCTGGAAAATGCCCAGATTGCGGTAGGTAAACAGGTATTCTTTGAGCGATTTCAGTTCCAGGCACAATTTATCGGGCATGTAGCGGATTTTGAGCACCCCGAAATCGGGCAGGCCGGTCTTGGGGCATACAGAGGTGAATTCCGGCACGTCCACCAGGATTTCATAGCCGGGAAACTGGTTGGGCCAGGTCTCAATATCGGGGAAGGATGCGTCCAGACCGGCCTGGGCGTGCTCCGGGGTGTAACGTGGCTTGCTGGCCATGCATTCATTGTACCCAACGACGACAGATCGGCTGGCTGGCGCGTGAGGTTTGGGCCGCTATCCCTAATTGCTTGCCGTCATATACATTTCTGCTTCGGAATTCCGCTCTGGGCATCTAAAAGGGGAAAAATGTTCCAGCAGAAGCTACCAGGCGCTGTACCAGGCCGGGTGCAAAGGTAATTACCAGGGTGCTTCCCGGTTCCGCCGGCCGGGAGGGACAGGTGGTAAGGTATAGGTAGCAAAGCTCTTCATGTCGCCGCGCAACAATTCGCAAGCCGGCTTCTTTGGCCGCCATCGCGGCTTGATCATCGGTTTGGCCATCATCGCGGCTGTTATTGTGCTGGCGGCCTTTATTTCCCTGCAGCGCAGCGACGTTCCCGTACGCATGGCGCAGGTTCGTCGCGGCGATATTCGTGCCACGATCTTCACCAACGGCAAAATCACTCCCGTGCAGCCTTTCGAAGCTCACGCCGCCGCGCCCGCTCTGGTCAAGCGCGTACTGGTGCGCGAAGGCGACCCGGTGAAGGCCGGGCAACTGCTGGTGGAACTCGACACCAGCGAAGCGCAGGCGGAGGCGGCCAAGGCGTTGGCCGAATTGCGCGCCGCCGAAGCCTCCATGACCGCTATTCAAGCCGGCGGCACACGAGAAGAGATCCTGACCACGCAAGCCGACTTGGTCAAGGCGCGCACCGATCGCGATGCCGCGCAGCGCAACCTGGCGGCCATGCGGCGCCTGCAGCAGGAAGGCGCTGCCTCGCTCGGCGAAGTGCAGGATGCCGAGAACCAGCTGCAGCGGGCCGACGCGGAGATCAATATGCTGCAGCAGAAGTTGCAGGGCCGCTACTCGCGGCCTCAGGTGGAACAGGTTCAAGCCCAGGAAGAGCAGGGCAAGGCCGCTTACCAGGCGGCGCAGAACTTGCTGCACAACTCCATCGTGCGAGCGCCGACTGCCGGCATTGTCTATTCCCTGCCCGTCCATGCCGGCTCTTTTGTGAATACCGGCGACCTGCTGGTGGAAGTCGCCAACCTTTCCACGGTGGAAGTGCACGCCTACATTGATGAACCAGATATCGCGCGCCTCAACCCGGGAGAAAAGGTGAACCTGACGTGGGATGCCATGCCCGGCCGCCATTGGCAGGGCACAGTGACCCGTCTGCCCGCGCAAATCGTGAAATACCAGACCCGCAATGTCGGCGAAGTGGTCTGCCTGGTGCCCAATCCCGGTGACCGGCTGCTGCCCAACACCAATGTGAATGTCACCATCATCACCGCCGAGCACCGCGACGTGCTGACCGTGCCGCGGGAAGCGGTGCGTATTGACGGCAAGGCATGG
>DATGIY010000783.1:0-3512 GCA_035295475.1 Terriglobales bacterium | reverse complement strand
GCCGTCGCAACGGCAGGATGCCGAGCTACGAGGCGAAAATGGAGACTCTGCTGCAGGACATTCGCTACGGATTGCGCATGCTGCGCAAGGCGCCGGGCTTCACCGCCGTGGCGGTGATCACGCTGGCCCTGGGCATCGGGGGCAACACGGCGATGTTCAGCGTCGTGGACGCGGTTCTGCTGAAGCCCTTGCCTTTTCCGCACTCCGAGCAGCTGGTTTCGATCAACGAAACAGACTCGCGGCGGCCAGGAAAACCGGATACATTCTCCTATCCCGATTTCTTCGACTACCGGGCGCAGAACCATACCTTCCAAAGCATGGCGAGCTATCGCGACGCCTCTTTCAGCCTCACCGGCGTGGGCCAACCGCAGCATTTGGACGGGGAAGTTGTGTCCTCGGATTTCTTCACCGTGCTGGGCGTGCAGCCGGCGCTGGGGCGCGGCTTCGTGCGTGACGAAGAGCAGGCCGGCCGCTGGGTAGTAGTGCTCAGCCATCAATTATGGCAGTCGCAGTTTGCCTCCGATCCCGCGATCGTGGGCCGCACCGTCACGCTGGATAACCGCGCCTACACCGTTATCGGGGTGGCGCCCGCGGGCTTTGAATTTCCGATTGAATCTCCGGCCCCGCAGCTGTGGGGAAGCCTGGCGCGCGATGCCGATGCCAGCGCTGGCACTCCCGCCACCGCGCCCGCCAACCGTGGTGCGCATTTCGTGAATGTCATCGGCCGGCTGCGGTCCGGAGTGACACTGGCACAGGCGCAAGCGGACACCGACCTGATTGCCCAGCACCTCGCGCGGCAGTATCCGGACAGCAATGTCCGGCGCACCACGTCTATGCTGATTCCCGAACTGCAGAGCATCGTCGGGGATGTGCGTCTGGCCCTGCTCGTCCTGCTGGGGGCGGTGGGATTTGTGTTGCTGATCGCATGCGCTAACGTGGCCAACCTTATGCTGGCCCATGCCAGCAAGCGCCAGCGGGAAATTGCGGTGCGTGCTGCCATGGGCGCTCCCCGCGGCCGTCTGGTACGCCAGTTCTTGACCGAAAGCCTGCTCCTTGGCGTGGCCGGCGCCGGGCTCGGTTTGGGATTGGCCACATGGCTTCTGACCGCGATCATTCACTTCCAGGGTAATAACGTCCCCCGGCTGGCGAAGGTGGCGCTGGATGCGCGGGTGCTGGTCTTTACCGCTATTGTCGCCATCATTGCCAGCCTATTGTTCGGAATCGCTCCCGCCTGGGAGGCCACGCGTACCGAATTGGCTTCGACCTTGAAAGAGTTGGGCCGCGCCGGGGGAGGCGCCGCGGGTTCGAACCGCTTGCGTGCCGGCCTGGTGATCGCAGAAACCGCTATAGGAGTTGTCCTCCTGGCGGGGGCGGGCTTGCTGCTACGCAGCTTTCAGCAATTGATCCACGTGGATCCGAGGTTTAATCCCCATCATCTGCTGGCTTTGGATTTCAACCTGCCGGTCACGCGTTATAGCCAGGAGAAGAAAATTCAGTTCTACGACCAGATTCTTCCGCGGCTGAATGGCTTGCCGGGGGTCACGGCCGCGGCCGGAGCCTGGCCACTTCCTTTCAGTGGGGATGGCGCAACGATTTCTTTTTCCATCGAAGGGCGCCCATCGCCGCCGGGCCAGCACCCGCTCGCCGATGTCGCGATCGCCAGTCCCGGGTATTTTCATACCATGGGCATCGCTCTGGAGCGAGGACGGGATTTCAGCGTGCGCGACACGAGCAGCTCGCCGCCGGTGGTGATCATCACGCAGAGTTTTGCGCGGCAGTATTTTCCCGATCAAGATCCAATCGGTAAGCGCATTCAACCCGGCATCGGCAAAGGCGAGCAGAAGCCGGCGATGCGCGAGATTGTAGGCGTAGTGGCCGACACCAAACATTCCAGCCTGAGCGACGAGTTCGCACCCGAGTATTACCTGCCCTATTCACAAGGCGATTTCGGACCATCGCTGGAGTTTGTAGTGCGGTCCGCAGGGGATCCCGTGAGCCAGTTGGACGCGGTGCGGAACCTGATTCATGGAATGGACAGTGAACTGGCCATCTATAACGTCCACACCATGGATGAAATGATAGCCAATTCCGCCAACCAGCCGCGCTTCAATGCCTTCCTGTTTTCGTTGTTCGCCGCCGTGGCCCTGGTACTCACGGCCATCGGCCTGTATGGAGTGATGGCCTATTCCGTGGCCCAGAGAACCCATGAAATCGGCGTTCGCATGGCCTTGGGAGCTGATCCCGCCGATCTGCTGAGCATGGTGCTGCAGCGGGCAGTGGCGCTGGTGGGAGTGGGCTTAGCCGCGGGCATTGCTGCCGGCTTGGGGGTCACGCGGTTTCTGACGGGTATGTTGTTTGCGGTGCGGCCGCTGGATTGGCCGACGTTCGCGGTCGTAGGCGCGGTCCTGCTGGGAGTCGGCCTGCTGGCCAGCTACATTCCGGCACGGCGCGCGAGCAAGGTGGATCCCATGGAAGCGCTGCGGTACGAATGAGAGTTTGGAGGTTGTGCACGCGAGATCCTTCGGGCCTAAAGGCCCTCAGGATGACGCCACTGGGACGAGTTGGGCGAGCGCGGGGATGCCGTCGCAACGGCAGGATGCCGAGCTACGAGGCGAAAATGGAGACTCTGCTGCAGGACATCCGCTACGGATTGCGCATGCTGCGTAAGTCGCCGGGCTCCACCGCCGTGGCGGTGATCACGCTTGCCCTGGGCATCGGGGCGACCACGGCGATCTTCAGCGTTGTGTACGGCGTGCTGCTGCGTGCTTTGCCCTACGACCATCCCGGGCAAATCGTCGAACTGCATGAAGTCAATGCCCAGGGCGGGCAAATGCACTTCGCCGATCCCAATTTTGAAGACTTGCACTCCCAAGCCCGTTCGCTGCAGGGCCTGGCGGAGTACAGCGCCTGGACCCAGTCGGTATCGGGTGGCAGCGAGCCAACCCGCAGCATGGTGGCGTCGGTTTCGCGTGATTTCTTTCCTGTGCTGCGCGTGCAGCCAGTCCTGGGCCGCGGTTTTGCCGCCGAAGACCAGCGCTTCGGCGCCACCCCTGTCGCCCTCGTCGGTTACGGGTACTGGCAGCAGTTTCTGGGCGGCACCACTGATCTGACGGCGAAGAAACTGATCATCGATAACCGCTCGTTTTCAGTTGTCGGGGTGCTGCCGCCGCAACTCAACTTTCCCGCGCAGGCAGAAATCTGGATTCCGCGAGAACTTTATGAGCGCCTCCCCAGTCGCACCGCTCACAACTGGCAGGTAATTGGCCGATTGCGGGATGGAGTTTCCGTGGAGCAAGCGCGGGCGGAATTGCAGGCCATCGCCAGCCGCCTGAAGCGGCAATATGGGCAGGACACGATGATGGTGAGCGTGTCTATCGCGCCGCTGCGCGAAGCCCTCACCAGCCAGGTGCGTCCGGCGCTGTGGATTCTGCTGGGCGCGGTGGGCTTTCTGCTGCTGATTGCCTGCGCGAACGTGGCCAACCTGCTATTGGTGCAATCGGCGGCTCGGCAAC
>DATGIY010000782.1:0-7125 GCA_035295475.1 Terriglobales bacterium | reverse complement strand
TCTACTGACCTGGAGAGGATCGCCGATCTGGTGCTTTGGGTCGCGCAGCGTCTGCACGGATTGGCGCGGCCCCTCCCGTCACGAGACCGGCGGCTATTGCATGACATGGCCAGCACCGTCCAAGACATGCTCAACCAGGTTTATGAAGGCATGTTGAAGCGCGATCCTGCCATTTCCGACCCGGTTTTCCGCGCCGATGTTCGCATCAATCAGATCTGCCACTCGTTGTTTCGCCAGCATTTGGAAGCCGGAGCCGGCGAACACTGGCAGGAGAGCGCCAACGTGTTGCTGATGGCGCAGGCTCTGGAACGCTGCGGCGACCATGTCAAGAATTTGGCCGAGGAACTCTTTCACCTGGTCGAAGGTCGCACCCTCCGCCATCCTCCCAAAAAGAAGGCATATACCTGATCTTGGCCCGTTCACTGCTGGCTAGTATGCGGAGTTACCTTGAGCCACAGCCGTCCCGTCGAGTGCGGGGTCGCCGCCCTGCATGCGCGTCGCATGAATTTCCAGCAGCAGTGCGATCAGGAAAAGCAGAACCGCTGGAAACATCAGGTAGATGCGCGAGTAGTGCGGCCAGACTACGATGAGGACATAGGGAAAGAGGAACATCAATCCAATACTGGCGGCCAGCAACTGAGCGCTCATTCGATTCAGGGGATTGCGTGCCAACCAGTCCACAGCGAGAAGTATCGGCAGCAACAGGACGGCAACATCGGGAAAATGAGCATATGGCGAGGCCAGGACGGCAATCGTCAGGTAGGCGGCAAAGGCCAACTGCTCCTGGTGTGGATGGCGTTTCACGGCCACCAGCACGCCCACAGCCAGCACTGCCACGGATACCAGCGCCGACCAGAACATCAGGTGTTGTATTCCCAGGGCGAACAGAAGGCCCCGGACGTTTACCTGCTTGAGCTCCTCCTGATTAACATTCGCGTTTAGCACGAAGTGCACGTAGTCCGGAACTTGTCTGAAGCCGATAGTCCATACCGATACCGCAATCAACCCAAGCACGCCTCCGGCGAGACCGGCCAGCACGCGAAATCTGCGCTCCAGCAGCAAGAGCGGGGCCAGCACAATCAGGAACTGGAACTTTATCGACGCAAGAGCCAGCACCAGGCCTGCTGCCAAAGGCCGCTTGTCTCGCATGAGGCAATAGGCCGCCGACATCACAACCAGAAGCACGATGGAATCTTGCCCCAATTTCAGAGTTGCCAGCGCCGGAAAAAACACGAAGCCCAATAATCCTAAGTGCGGTTTGCGCGCAATCAATGCCACACAAGAGATAAGGATGAGCGGCAGCGCGGCCAGCAGAAAGACGTTGATGCTGGTCCAGGCAGCGTAGGCATGTGGAAAGCTGAGCCACGCCAGGGCTGCAAACCATAGCGCCTCAAATGGCGGATGGAAAAAGTATTCGTGAAAGCGGTAATCGCCACCCAGCAAAGATCGCAAGACTGGGTCCTGCGTGGCAGGTTGGTACAGATCAGTTCGATGACCGTGGAGGACGATAGAACCGGCGGCGTAAAAACTGCTGAAATCGGCAGTCCGCAAACCGGCAGCCGTGGTTGAGTGGAGCAGCCCCGTGGCGGCGAGCACGCCGGCCAGCAGGGAACCTGCCAAAATCGTCAGTCGCACCGCAACATAGTAACCTCCTCTCGCGTGCGCGAACAGCGAACGCTCGCCCGTTCTCGATGCCTCTGCGCCTTTCGCGCTAAAATCATTCCCCGCTGTTCTACTTCATTTCCGAAGGATGTTATGGATCCCAAGTTCGGCGCCCAGGAGCGGTTTCGTGCTATCCAGGACAACATTCTTGATCTCAGCCACCGCATTCACGGCAAACCCGAGTTGTGCTTCGAGGAAGAGCATGCCTGCGCCTGGCTATGCGAAGCGCTTTCTGACGGCGGCATGAAGGTCGATCGTGGCATTTGCGATCTGCCCACGGCATTCCTGGCCCGCGCCGGCAGTGGCCCCCTGCACGTGGCCATTTGCGCCGAATACGATTGCCTGCCCGGCATCGGGCACGCCTGCGGCCATAACATGATCGCTGCTATGGCCGCTGGCGCCGGCTTGGCCGCTGCCAAAGTCGCTGACGAGGTCGGCCTCACGGTCACGGTGGTGGGCACACCCGCGGAGGAGGGAGGAGGCGGCAAGATTCTGCTCCTGGAGCGCGGCGCCTTCCAGGGTGTCCACGCCGCCATGATGGTTCATCCCGCTCCCATGGAGATGCTGGAAGCCAACATCATCGCGGCAAGCATTTTCGACGTGCATTACACCGGAAAAGAGGCGCACGCCTCGGCATTTCCCGAACTAGGCATCAACGCCGCCGACGCGCTCACCATCGCTCAGACCTCAATCGGCCTCCTGCGCCAGCACATTCGTTCCGGCGATCGCATACATGGCATTGTGACCAAGGGGGGTGAAGCCCCTAACGTCGTGCCTGCGCACACTTCGGCCAGCTACATTGTCCGGGCGCAGACGCTCGATGAATTAAAAGATCTGCGCCTGAAAGTGGATCGCTGCTTTCAAGCCGGGGCCCTGGCCACGGGAGCAAAGCTGGAGATTCGCGGGGGCGAGCGCCCCTACGCCGAGATGCACTACGACCACAGCATAGGCCTGCTTTATAAAAAGAACGCTGAGGCCCTGGGCCGTGAATTTCCCGACCTTGGCCCTGCACTGGCGAGACTCGCCGCTTCCACCGACATGGGCAATGTTTCCCTGGCCCTGCCCGCGATACATCCCATGATCGGTATTAATTCGCTGCCCGCGGTCAATCACCAGCCGGAGTTTACGGCGCACTGCATCACTCCCGACGCCGACAAGGCCGTGCTCGATGGCGCGCTGGCCATGGCCTGGACCGCGATTGATATGGCGCAGGATGCCGCTACCCGCGAGCGCTTGCTTAGGTGCAGTTAGAGGTCGTCATTAAGGTTTGCTTAAGGCGGGCTGAACTAATTTTCCGGCTGTCCACGGCTCGGGCTGTGCCCGGCTTCATTCAGGAGTGGATAATTTGTCCCGGCCTACCGCCGGGCGGTGCTCCGCATCATTGTTCATGCAGCATTCAGTTTAGAACCGGCAGGAAAGGCAACAACATGAGCGCCATAGCCCTCAAGGTGAACGGCCGCGACCACACGGTCGAAGTCGATCCCGCAACTCCATTGCTCTACGTCCTTGGCGACGAACTGCAACTCCGCGGCCCCAAATTCGGTTGCGGTCTCGGCCAGTGCGGAGCGTGCACGGTCTTGATGGACGGACGCGCCGTGCGCTCCTGCATCACGCCGGTAAGCGCAGTCGGGCGGTCCGAAATTGTGACTCTGGAGGGCCTGGGAACGCCGGAAAAGCCGCACCCTATCCAGCAGGCTTTCATCGACGAGCAAGCGGCGCAGTGCGGGTTCTGCCTGAGCGGGGTGGTCCTGACCGCCAAAGCCTTCCTCGACCACAATCCCAAAGCGACCCCGGCTGAGATCCACCAGGCGCTGTCAGGCGTCCTCTGCCGTTGCTTTGTTCATACCCGCATGTGGCGCGCCATCAATCGTTACGCGCAGGCGAGGCATGTATGAGCACATCCTTTTCCCGCCGCGATTTTCTGAAAACCTCGGGCGCCCTCATCGTCAGCTTTAGTGCCGCCTCGCTGCTGGAGCCGTTGGCGCTGGCCCAAGGTCCTTTCGGCACCCACCTGTCGCATATCGATCCCGGCAAGCTCGACTCCTGGATCGCCGTCGCCGCGGACGGCATGGTCACCGCCTACACCGGGAAGTGCGACTTTGGACAGGGCATGTTCACGGTGCAGACCCAGCTGATCGCGGAAGAGCTGCGTGTCCCTCTTCATGTCGTGCGCCTCATTCAGTGCGACACTTCGATCACCCCAGACGAAGGCACTACCTCGGGCAGCCAATCCACCCCGGTGAACTTCAATGCTGGCGGTCTTGCCCAGGCCGCCGCCACCGCGCGCGAAGCATTGCTCAACCTGGCATCGCGCCGGCTCCGCGTTCCCGTGGATAAGCTCAGTATCAAAGATGGGGTAGTCACCGCGGGAGCCGGCAAGCAGGTCAGCTATGGGGAACTGGTTGGCGGCAAGCGCTTCAATCTCAGCTTGAATCCAAACGTAAAAAGAATACCGCCGCAGCAATGGACGGTGCTGGGCAAAGCCATTCCCTCCTTTGACATTGCCGCGCTCGCCACCGGCGAATTCGAGTTTGTGCACAATGTCCATCTTCCCGGGATGGTGCATGGCCGCGTTGTGCGCCCGCCCACAGTTGGTTCCACTGTCGCCAATGTGGATGAGGATTCTGTGCGCGGCATGCCGGGATTGATCAAGGTCGTAGTGCGAAAGAACTTCGTGGGCGTGGTTGCCGAAAAGCAATGGCAGGCGCAGCAGGCAGCGCGCAAGCTTAAAGTCACCTGGAATCCTGGCGGCGTTCTTCCTGCCCAGCAGAGCTTTTACGAATACATCCGCAAGCAGCCGTCGCGCGATGTCTTCATCGTCGATTCGCAGGATGTGCAGCGAAAGCTGGCTGACGCTTCCACCGTTCTGCGTTCCACTTACTTCCATCCCTATCAGATGCACGGCTCGATTGGCGCTTCCTGCGCCGTCGCCGACGTTCGCGGTGACAAGGCCACACTGTGGTCCTCCACCCAGTCGGTCTACCCCACCCGCAGCGGGGTAGCCATGTTGCTGGGCTTACCCGTGGACAACGTGCGCGTAATCTTCACTCGTGGCGCCGGTTGCTATGGGTTGAACGCCGCAGACACTGTCTCATACGACGCCGCTCTGCTTTCCCACGCTGTCCAGCGTCCGGTACGCGTGCAGCTTTCGCGCAAGGATGAGATGGCCTGGGGCGAGAACTATGGTCAGGCCTGCGTCATCGAGGAACGGGCTGCCCTTGATGCTCACGGCAGCGTCGCCGCCTGGGACTGCGAGTCCTGGTCTGTCTCCTTCGGGGGCCGCCCCGGCTACGACCATCCTGGCAATGTAATTACCGGCATGCTTGCTGGTTATCAGCCCCAGATCGTAGTGCCCGCGAGGAGTTCCGAGCCTGCCGGTGAATTCCGCAATGGCCACAATCTGGCCCCTTCCTACGTGACCGGCTGCGTCAGCGGCAAGTGCGGCGGCGCTGGCAAGATACGCAGCGAGCGCATCCTTGCCCGCAACGTAACGTCGCCCTTCTTTACCGGGCCTTTACGTTCTCCGTTGCGTTTGCAGAATACGTTCGCCCATGAATGCTTTATGGACGAACTCTGTGCCCATGCCAAGGCGGATCCATTGGCTTACCGGCTGCAGCATCTGGCCGACGAGCGCATCATCGGCGTGCTGAAAGCGGCGGCACAGGCCGCGAAGTGGGAACCGCGGCGTTTCCCCCAGGCCAGCCGAGAGCAAACCAGTCCTGCCGCCGGTCGTGGTATCGCGTGTGTCGCTTATGAGGGTGACAATGGCTATGCGGCCCTGATTGCCGAAGTCGAGGTAGACCAATCAACCGGCCAGGTTCGGGCCAGGCGCTTTGTGGCCGCGGCCGATTGCGGACCTATTTCCAATCCTGCCGGCGTGCGTAACCAGATTGAGGGTGGTATCTTACAGGGTCTGAGCCGGGCGCTGGGCGAGGAGGTCACCTGGGATGAGCATCAGATCACTTCCACCAGTTGGGCGACCTACCATAGCCTGCCCCTCGGTTTTGAGGTGCCGGCGGTGGAGAGTGTCCTCGTCAATAATCCCGGCTGGAAGGCCACCGGGGCGGGAGAGTTGACGATCACGGTGGTGGCTGCCGCGGTGGGCAATGCCATCTTTGATGCTACCGGCGCGCGCCTGCGGGAAGTTCCGTTCACGCCTGCGCGCGTGAAAGCCGCCCTGGCGGCAAGAAATCCGCAATCCTAGAGCTTCCGGACTCAGTTCTTGGAAACCGCCTTTTCGGGGTGGGTAAAATATGCCTCCGTGCTGCTGGCCAGTTGGTCCAAAAATTTCAGCGCCAGCCAGTTTTTCAGTTCCTGCTGCGCTTGCGGCGTCAATTCCTCGAAATGCACGCCCGCCTGGCCGCGCGCATCTGTCCACACGATCTGCCCGGAGCCGCTGATGGCCATGTTGGTTTCTGGTAAGGAGAAGGAAATCCAGATTTTCTGTCCCGCTCGCATGTCAAATTGGGCGCTGATGGCCAAGCCCGATTCGCTGACGTTCAGCGTGCGGGCGGTGGTCTTTTCTCCCGACTCCAGTTGCACCTCCGCCAGAACATCCAGCCTCTGCCGGAAATAGCGCCGCCGTTCCCTCAGCATGGACCCGTAACCTGCCCACAGGGTACGCGTGGCCTGGTCCTGCTGGACCGGCTTGGCCAGCACAAAATCGGCTCCGCTGGCGAAAGCCTCGCGCATATCCGACCCTCCTGCCGCCACGGCCACAACTACCGCCTTGTTATTGGAGGGAAGCCAGCGCACGGTCTTTAAAATTTCCGTCGTCTTCGGTCCCCCGGCGCAATCCACAATAACCACATCGAACTTCTTTCGCGACAGGGCCGAAACCGCGGATTCGGGATCGGGATGCGCCTCGACCCGAAGGCCAATATCATTCAGCGAGCGTGAAAAGACGTTCACCACCTCCAGATCATTGGCCACTACCAATCCTTCCAAAATCGGGTCGTTCATTAGAAAACCTCTCCTTCTATGCTCGATCCCGCCACATCCGGGCTCGCGGGCGGTTGTGTAAATCATAGAATCTCCGCCGCGCGGCGACAGGCACAGCAGTAACCATCTGGCATTACGGGCAATCAGCCTGCCAAAGCCGTACAGTGCGCAAGTCCTTGAGAGTAGGAGAGATGATCTGAGCCCGGCCCGCAGCTTGGTTGGGGCCTTCGTCTTCTTCCTGGAGTGGATGTCCAAAAACGGGACGTCAGGGCGAAGAGAAATCGCTTAGCCCAGCTTTTTCTCTTCCTGTACCCACCACGTGTTCACATGCGGAACCCGGAAACGGTGTCCGTGCGAGCATCGGATCTTCACCATCCACGTCTTCCACAACTGCAACAAAGCCGCAAGACTTACGTCGGCTGCAGCTACGGTGAAGACCACAAGATCGCCCGGACAGCGTTTGTAAGCGCACGCCAGCCACGCTGAAAACAGCACCAGCTTGCCGGATTTGTAGGGATCCGG
>DATGIY010000781.1:0-2564 GCA_035295475.1 Terriglobales bacterium | reverse complement strand
GAATGCGGCTGGCCGGGATTTCGAAAGACATATGAAAAACCTCTGCAAGATCACCATGTGCGTAGTCGCGCTTCTGCTCAGCGCCGCGCTGGCGCAGGATGCGGCCCCAGGAAACGACGCGGCGGACCTGAATAGTGTCCTGACGCGTATGGATCAGAACGCCAAGAACTTCCGCACCACCCAAGCCGATTTTGTGTGGAACGAATATCAGAAAGTAGTCAACGAAACCGACACGCAGAGCGGAAAAATCTACTTTCGCCGCAACAAGTCGGGCGTGGAAATGGCGGCCCATATCACCCAGCCGACCGAGAAGTTTGTGCTCTTCAATGAGGGCAAAGTGCGCGTTTATGAGCCGGGCATCGATCAGGAGACCGTGTACAACACCGGCAAGAACAAAGCGGACGTGGAAAGCTTCATGGTGCTGGCCTTCGGCGGCGGCGGACACGCGCTGCTTAAATCTTTTGACGTGCGCTACCTGGGCACCGAAGAGGCGCAGGGAGTAAAAGCGACCAAGCTGGAACTGACGCCCAAATCGGTCAAGCTGCGCAACACCTTTTCGCAGATTCTGTTGTGGATCGATCTGGGGCGTGGAGTAACGGTGCAACAGGAATTTGTGGAATCGGCCGGCGACTACCGACTCGACAAATTCTCAAACATCCAGACCAACGTCAGCATTCCCAACGACGCCTTCAAGCTCAAGACCACCGGCAAAACCAGGATCGTTTCGCCACAAGGGTAGCAAGCCGGCAGCAGCAAGGCGGGTTTCTGTTGCAAAATGAAGCACTTCCCGCAATGGTGCAGGGCAGCCACGTACTCACAAAATAAATTGGAAGCGCCGGGAGGCGGTACTATACTCTAAAAATTGCCCACTGCATCTAAGCCAACTGAGAGCGGGCAATTTTACCGGCAGCGATTGCAATCATGGCAAAAGTATTTACGATTCCCGTCCGGCCTAATCCCAGTAACCGCAAGCAGGAACGCAAAGCTGACCCGCGTTATGTGGAAGGCCAGCGCCTGCTGGTGCAGGCCATGAAATACCTGGCGCAGTCCGATCCCCAGGGTAATCGGTCCGCCATTGAACTGCTTTCCGAACACTTTCGCACGCGCTTCCGCATGAGCGACTCGCCCCTGCAATAGCCTCATTTTACGGGTTCCTGACCGAGCCTTAGTTACTGCCGCACAAGGGCAAGCACCACCTTGGGCGGTCCTAAGCCGCGGCGCGCGCGTGTTCGTGGGCGTGGGCCAGGCGCAGGACCGTGCCTTCGTCGAAGTGCTTGCCCAGAATCTGCAGGCCGATGGGCAGCCCGCCGCGGGTGTCTCCACAAGGCACAGAAATTCCCGGAATGCCCACCAGATCGGCGACCACGGTAAAGATGTCGGCCAGGTACATGGCCAGGGGATCGTCCACCTTTTCGCCGAGCCTGAAGGCGGGCGTGGGACTGGTCGGGGTAACGATCGCGTCTACCTGTTGAAACGCCTGCTCGAAGTCGCGCGCCAGCAAGGTACGCACTTTCTGAGCTTTCAGGTAGTAGGCGTCGTAATAGCCGGCGCTGAGCGCATACGTGCCCAGCATGATGCGGCGCTTGACCTCGGCGCCAAAGCCCTGGTCGCGGGTGCGGCGATACATGTCGGCCAGGGTGCCGGCCTGGGGAGCGCGCATACCGTAGCGCACGCCGTCATAGCGCGCCAGGTTAGAGGAGGCCTCGGCGGTGGCGATCAGGTAGTACGTGGGAATGGCATATTCCGTGTGGGGCAGGGAAATGGGCACGATCTGGCAACCGCTCTTCTCAGCCAGAAGCTGAATGGCTGCTTCCACCGCGGCACGCACTTCAGGATCTAATCCTTCGCCGAAATATTCCTTGGGTACTCCCAGGCGCAGACCCTTTACCGGCCGGCCGATTTCCTGGGCGTAATCGGGCACCGGGACGTCAGCCGAGGTGGAATCCATGGGGTCGCGGCCAGCAATGATGTGTAGCAGCAAGGCCGCATCTTTGACCGTTTTTGTGATGGGGCCGATGTGGTCAAGGGAGGAGGCAAACGCGATCAGGCCATAGCGGGAGACCCGGCCGTAAGTAGGCATCAGACCGACCACCCCGCAGAAAGCGGCGGGTTGGCGAATCGAGCCGCCGGTGTCGGAGCCCAGGGCAGCCACGGCCGTGCCGGCAGATACCGCCGCCGCCGATCCGCCGGAAGAGCCTCCGGGGACACGGCTTATATCGCGCGGATTGCGCACCGGGCCATAGGCGGAGTTCTCGTTGGAGGAGCCCATGGCGAACTCGTCGCAGTTAGTCTTGCCCAGTACCACCGCCCCGGCCGCTTCCAGGCGGGCCACCGCCGTGCAATCGTAGGCGGGAACAAAGTTATTTAAAATCTTCGATCCTGCCGTGGTGCGTACGCCGCTGGTGGTCATTACATCTTTGATGGCCAGCGGTACCCCGCCCAATGGCGGCAGTGGTTCGCCCTTGTCCGCCAGCGCGTCAATGCGGGCTGCGTGCCCCAGCGCCCGTTCGCGCGCCAGGTGCAGGTAAGCGTGCACCTCTCTGTCTTCCTTCTCGATTTTTTGA
>DATGIY010000780.1:0-5783 GCA_035295475.1 Terriglobales bacterium | reverse complement strand
CACATGGCGCAGTGCCCCGCTGGGAACTTTCAATGGACCCGGCCCCGCGGCGGTACCCGGCAGCGGCTGCGGGAAGCCCGTGGACATGGCGGTGTGGAAGGTCACGTTGCCTTCCACCTTTTGCATGATCTGGTGGATATGCCCGTTGAGCACCGTCACCGAACCGAAGCGCTTGAGGAAGGACAGAGCCTGAGCACTGTCTTGCGTGCCCCAGCCCCATTGGAGATACACGGCCCACAACGGGATATGGGCAAAAACCACAATCGGCGTGCTGCTGCTTTGGCCATCCAGATCGTGCCGCAGCCAATGTAGTTGTTCTTGGCCCAACCTTCCGAGACCGCCAGCCTGCAAGTTCAGTACGTTGACCAGGCCGACGAAATGCACTCCCTTGTGATTGAAACTGTACCAGCCATCACCCGCGGTGCCCTTGCCATAGCGCTGGAGAAACTGTTTGCCATTATCGCCGGCGACGTCGTGCTCGCCGGGCACGTAGAAGATTTGTTTGTGTCCCATCCCCTTTAATACCTGATCGAGGGTGTCGAACTGAGCCGGTTTGGAGAGATGGCTCAGGTCACCGGTGTGGAGGATCAGGTCGGGCTGGACTGGCAGAGCCTTGATCTTGTCAATCGCGCTCTGAAGCGTGGCGGTCACGTCAGGATTTGCTCCTTTATCGAAGCCGATGTGGCTGTCGCTGATCTGAACAAAGCTGAAACCCGCTGCAGAACGCGTCTGCGGGTGCCCAGTTCCGATCAGTCGAGACACCGGAACACCAGCGGCAAACGTCCACACAAGGCCGGTTCCCGCCCAGGCCATGCATTTCAAAAAGCCGCGCCGGTCTACGCCATCGCCGGCCAGTTTTGACTGGGTAACCTCAGAACCGGTATTCGATTGACGCATGCACTCTCCCCTGGTTACTGGAATATTTGCCTGTGCCACACGGGCCGATTTTGTGTGGCGGGCAAGGTAATAACCGGAAGAGGGCGGTTTTATTCCAGCTCGGCAAAATGGCGGAGCCAACAGGAGCAAACAGTTAGGGGCTGGGCGGTTACGGCCGGTCAGGAATTCACAATTTTTTACACCCTTTTACTGTGGTTTGACACACTCACAACAGGCCTACAGTATGGTTTTATCCGGACACCGAGAACAGGGACCGACCGGGCAGGAGAAGGGCTATGAAGAAGCGCTGGCGTTGGAATGAGAGAACGCGACTGCTGCTGACATTGGAGTTGGCGGTGGTGCTGCCCGCTGCCGCCCTCATCGTGGTCAATGCCGTGCAATTGGAGAAAGTTCACAGCGATCACGCGATTGAAGCGCTGATGCAGCGGGATTTTTCCGAGGCGCTGGCCATCTCGGAAAAACACATCAACGAAAAAGCGTACGGGATGGTGAAGCAGGTGCGGGCAGATTTTCCCCAGACGCCGGAGGCGTGTTCGGATACCCTGGACTCCCTCATACAGAAATATCCTTACGTTTCCCACGCCTTTCTCTACAGCCCGCAGACCGGGCTGATCTTCCGCTCGCGGCAATCGCGCATGGGCGATCCGGATTTTCGCACTGAAGCCGGGGACCTGCAGCACATGATGATCTGGCTGAAGATGGACTATGAGCCCCTGGTCAAAAAGCTTCGGATGCTGGATAAGAAGGGGGCGTCCCCGGCTTACTTCGAATCCGGCAGGGTGCGGCGCGGGGACAGGCTGCTTTACCAATCGTCCGTCTATTTTCTGGTATCGCAGCCCGGGCAACAACCGGCGCTGGGCGGCTTTGCCTTTGATGCGGACTATTTGCGCGATCAGTTCTTTCCCGAAATGCTGAACAGCTTGATGACGCGCAATTTAACCGAGGACAAGGGAACCAGCCGCACCGGAGTGATGGTGCACCTGAAAGGCGATCCCGAGTTTTTGGCGGCCTGCACCGACTGGGACGGAGGTAAACCGGAAGTGGAGCGCGTGATGGAGGGCGCGTTCCCCGACTTGGTGCTGGCCATGAAAATGCGCGGCACCACGTTGAAAGCGATGGGCCAGCATTTTGTCCGCATGAACTTCCTGATTCTGGGCGGACTTTCCTTGCTGCTGGCAGGCGGCATTTTTATCACCTACCGCAACGTCAATCGGGAAATGGCATTGGCACGGCTGAAATCAGATTTTGTCTCCAACGTCTCCCACGAGCTGCGCACGCCCTTGTCCTTGATCCGGCTGTACGCCGAGACCCTGGAATTAGGGCGCCTGACCAGCCAGGAAAAACGCGAGGAGTACTACCGCATTATCCGCAAGGAGAGCGAGCGGCTTACGGCTCTGATCAATAACATTCTGGATTTCTCCCGCATCGAGGCCGGGCGTAAGGAATATGAATTCCGCGAAACCGATATCGCCGAACTGGTGCGCAATACCCTGGAGTCCTACCGCTATCAGATCGAGCAGCATGGGTTCAAATTTGAAGAAAACATCTCGGAGAACCTGCCGCCCATGCAGGTGGACCGGGAAGCGATCGCCCGTTCTTTGCTCAACCTGGTGAACAATGCGTTGAAATATTCACAGCAGGATAAGTACCTGGGGGTGAACCTCTACCGCGAGAATGGGTCAGTCAAACTGGAAGTGGTGGATCACGGGATCGGAATTTCGCGAACGGAGCAACACAAGATTTTCGAGAAGTTCTACCGAGTCGGTGATCCGCTGGTGCACAACACTAAGGGAAGCGGGCTGGGCCTCTCCCTGGTGCGACACATCGCGCAGGCGCATGGCGGAGAAGTTGCCGTGGACAGTACACCCGGGCGAGGCAGCAAGTTCGTTATTGTTTTGCCCCTGAACACGTCGGCCGGGGAAGCGCGGGCCGCGTCAGTCCAGTAACGAAAGGGGACGGCGATGAATCATGCGTTAGATGTTATGGAGAAGAAACGGGCGGGAGGGGGCGGAATGGCCAAGATTCTCATCGTGGAAGACGAGCCGGCCATGGTGTCTGGCTTACGCGACAATTTTGAATTCGAAGGGTACGAGGTCATTTCCGCGGCTGACGGCGTCGAGGGACTGGAGCGCGCGCTCAAAGATTCGCCGGACCTGGTGGTGCTGGACGTCATGATGCCGCGCATGAGCGGTCTGGACGTATGCAAGCAGCTCAAGGCAAAAAAGCCGGCCCTGCCCATCATCATGCTCACCGCCCGGGGGCAGGAGGTGGACAAAGTGGTGGGGCTGGAACTGGGGGCTGACGACTACGTCACCAAGCCTTTTTCCATCCGCGAACTGTTGGCGCGCGTCAAGGCCGTCCTGCGCCGGACGCAAAATGCTCCCAAGAATCAGGAGCATTACTCCTTCGGCGATGTCGAAGTCAACGTGCGCAGTTGCCGCGTGATTCGCGGAGGGCGGCCGATTGAGTTTTCCGCCAAGGAATTCGAACTCTTGCGGTATTTCCTCTCTCACCCCGGGGAGACCGTCAGCCGTGACCGCCTGCTGGAAGACGTTTGGGGTTATGACAGGTATCCCACCACGAGGACGGTAGACGCGCACATCGTGCGCTTGCGTCAGAAGGTCGAGCCCAAACCGGAGGAACCGCAGTTCATTCTGACCGTGCACGGCGTGGGATACAAGTTCGTCGGCTGAGCACAACCTGGGTTTAACAAACGAAACCATTAGCCAAGCGGCTCTCGTGGAGGCGTTCGGTGAACAAAGTGGCAGAGATGCACGGCGGGGTCAACCCTGGCAGACCCATAGTGAAGGCGAACCACCCACGTCGCGGCCATCTCTCCAGCGTTGCCGAGGTGCTGCGTGCTCGCAACCAGGCGCTGGAAGGGCAGCTTGCAGCTGTGTCGTATGAACGCGAGCAGCTATTTCGGGCTCTGGCGGATGCCGCGCTGGTGCAGAAAAAGCTCAGCGCTCCGCGTCAGCTGCGACGCGGAGACTTCGAAATCGCCGGCGAGTGTTTTCCCGCACAGCATGTTTCCGGCGATCTGATAACCATCCTGGAAGTGGGCGAGCGCACGGTGTTCGCCATTGGAGACATCTGCGGAAAGGGTTTGTTCGCGGGTATGTGGTTCACGCACCTGGCGGGTTTGCTGCGCTGTTCGGCGGAATCCCTGGGGGATCCCGCCAGGGTTGTCAACGCGATCAATGGCCACTTTTCCAGCTTGCCGGAGCCGCCGCTAGCGACGCTGTTTGTGGGCTCGCTGGATACGCAGAGCGGTGAACTCATCTACTGCAATGCCGGCCATCCTTCTCCGTTGCTGTTGTGCGCGGAAGGGCGCCTGGAACCCCTGTCAACCGGCGGGCCGGTACTGGGTGCTTTGTCCAATGCGGAGTTTCGCAATGGCCGTGCGGTGATCGGTCCTGCTGAGACGCTGATCGGCTACTCCGATGGAGTGGTTGAATGCCGCAACCGTCGCGGCGAGGACTTTGACGCCATGAAGTTGGCGGTAGCTGCTCGCACCGCGGCGCAGAGCTCAGCGAATTCCATTTTGTTCTCGGTTCTGGGTGCGACGCAGGATTTTGCCGGGACCCAGCCCCGGACCGACGACGTGGCGCTGATCGTGGTGCATCGTCGGGCGCGCAGTGGATGCCTTACAACCAGCTAAGAAAATGCTGTTATCCGGCGCCAATTCGGAACGTGGTCTGCTGGCCGGCCGAGGCCGCGCGACTCTGCCCCTTCCCGCGCTTGCCGCGGAAGGTGATGGGACTGCGGCCCTGGACCACGTGGAACTCGTCCGCGAAGCACAGCGCGGGAATTCCGCCGCTTTTGAGGAACTAGTGCGCAGCTATGATCAGCCGGTTCTCCGGCTGGCCTTGCGCATCAGCGGATCAGAAAGCGATGCTCAGGACATATATCAGGAAGCCTTCCTGCGTGCTTATCAGAGCCTGGTGGGATTTCGCTTTGAGTGTTCCTTTTATACCTGGATTCACCGCATCACCACCAACGTGTGCCTGGACTACCTGCGCAAACGTCAAAAGCAGCGTTACATCACCGTGCTGGCTTCACCGGACGGCGAGGAAACCGAGATCGTGCAATATATGCCGGATCACCATCCCGCCAGCGATCCGGAACGGTGCCTGCGCACACGAGAGCTGCGCGCCCGGATCGCGCTGGCCCTGGTGCAGCTTTCTCCCCGGGAGCGGATGGTTTTCGAATTGAAGCATTATCACAACCTGAAGCTGCGCACGGTGGCGGATATGCTCAACACGAGCGAGGGAACCGTGAAGAACACATTGTTTCGCGCCACCCACAAACTGCGCCTTGCCTTGTCCAGCCTCCGCTAAGACCGGGTGCCCGTCAGCCGCATATCCAATCTGTCTGACAGGCGGCGTGAGCTACAATAGGGCTGCTCTCAATAGCGCAGTTTCATTCTTCCAACTCCAGCCGGGGTTCTGTTTGCATGAAGAAGGCGTTCTGCCTTTTGCTTGTTGTCCTGGGTATCAGCTGCGTGGCTGTGGCCGGCAATCCTCCTCCCAATGTATTCCTGATCACTATCGATACCCTGCGCGCGGACCATGTGGGCTGCTATGGCTATTCCGGAGTGAAAACGCCTGCCATCGACGGTTTGGCTCATGATGGAGTACGCTTCGCGAACGCTTTTACCCCGATCCCTGTCACCAACAGCTCACATGCCAGTATTCTGACCGGCTTGTATCCCAGCTCGCACGGCGTCACGGATTTCGGGGTAGCCCTTTCTGGCACCCACGTTACCTGGGCGAGTCTCTTGCACAAGCAGGGCTACGCGACCGGCGCTTTCATCGGCTCGGTGGTGCTCGATTCCAAGACGCTAGCGCCTGGTTTCGATCAGGGGTTCGACTACTACGACAACT
>DATGIY010000779.1:0-2489 GCA_035295475.1 Terriglobales bacterium | reverse complement strand
ACGGTGCGGCCGGTCGCCATGCAACGCCAGGCGATGGCGTCTCCAATCAGGAGCTGCTCGGGATCGGCGCCGCGCAAGGTCAGACTGCCTTCGTGAGCCCGCAGCACCAGTTCCTGATCGTCCCGCAGCAGAACGGAAACGTGATTGGCGGAGAAAGACTGCCGCACCAGCGAGCATACCTTGCCCAGCAGATCTTTTAGATCGAGCACCGCGGTGGTCTGTTTGGCAATGGCGTTGATAGCCTCCAGCTGCGCCGCGCGGTGTTGCTCCATCGAATAAAGATGGGCGTTCTGCAGCGCCATCGACGCCTGGGTGGAAAACAAAGTCAGCAAGTCGATGGTTTCGGAATCGAAGAAGTCGAGTTCCTGGCTCTGGCAATCGAGCACTCCCACGACTTCGTCACGGACCATCAATGGAACCGCGAGCTCGGAGCGCGTGCTTTGGGCGGAAACCACATAACGAGAATCCTTGCTGACATCAGGGGCATAAAGCGGGCGTTTCAAGCGGGCGGCCGCACCGGTAATACCTTGGCCCAATGGCAGGATAACCTGGTCCATGCCTGCATCCCAGCCGACCTGACTGCGAACCTGCAGCTCCTGCTTGCCCTTGTCCAACAACAGGATAGCTACATTCTGCAGATGAAAATAATCGCGTGCGATCATCAGGATCTGATTCAGCACCTCATCCAGGTCGAACGTGGATAGCACCGCCTGGCTGGCATCGTAAAGGACGGCGATTTTCTGCATGGTTTGCCTGCAGGATTGTAGGAGTTGGAAGGTACTGTCAGGAAGTTACCAACGTCACCTTAGGAATTCAGCCGGCGCCGCCAGCGCTTGAGGAGTTCCAGCAAGCCATAGACGACCAGGCAGATCCAGAAATCCACCACCAGCCCCAGGTCGAAATGAAACGTGGTATGGCGGGCACGCCTCGGCATGTAGGGCATGAGCAGAAGGTAGAGCCCATTGCCGATCACCACCGCCAGGAGCGATTGCCAGAAGTTCTTGGGGAATAAGCTTTTGGGCACTGGCCTCCTTTGCTGCCAGCACTGCTCATCCATTATGCCCCGAGCACCGCAGGCCCGGATTTCCAGCCCGGCATCCGTCATGAGCAGTTTGCTACCATCACGTCAGGCCTCCCCCATGCTCGACCTGAACACTCCCGTCCAGTACGTGAAGGGGATCGGTCCCCGGCTGGCGGAAGCGCTGGCGGGTAAGGGGATCACAACCGTCGAGGATCTGCTCTACTATCTGCCCTTCCGCTACGAAGACCGGTTGAACCCGCGCGGCATTGCGGAGTTGCGCCCGGGCGAGATGGCCACAGTGATCGCGGAAGTGCGTGGTTCGGGGCTTTTTCGCACTCGCCGCTCCGGTATGGATATCTTTCAAATGACCGCCGGGCAAGGTCGCGCGAAGCTCACCTGCTTATGGTTCCACGGCCGCTATCTCAAGGACAAGTTTCAGCCCGGTCAACAGGTTGCGCTCTATGGGAAGGTGGAAGAGAACACCTGGGGCAGAGGCGGACTGCAGATCATTCAGCCGCAGTTTGAGATTCTGAATGAAAACGGCGATGGCGGCGATGGAATTGCGCAATCATTGGAGATCGGGCGGATCGTGCCTATTTACGAATCCGCCGCCAATGGCAAACTGACCAGCCGCTGGTTTCGGCGGATCATCCATGGCGTGCTGAACGATCTGGCGCAACTGCCGGAAACCCTTCCCGCCGGCCTATGCGAGCGGCTGCAGCTGGCGCCGCGCCGGCTCGCCTTTGAAAAAGTACATTGGCCGGATCCGGGAGAAAGCCTTGCCGACTTGCAGGCCGCGCGCACCCCGGCGCATCGCCGGCTGATTTTCGAAGAATTATTCTTTCTTGAATTGGGTCTGGAGCTTAAGCGCAAACGGCAACGCACGCAGACCGGGATTGCCTTTGAGCTGAATGATCGTGTGCGCCAGGCCATCAAACGCATTCTTCCCTTTCATCCCACCGCAGCGCAAAAAAAGGTGCTCAAGGAAATTGCCGCCGACATGCAGCGCCCTTTCCCCATGCGCCGGCTGCTGCAGGGAGACGTGGGCTCGGGCAAGACCATCGTAGCCCTGGAAGCGGCCATTATTGCGATCGAGAACGGGTATCAGGTGGCGCTGATGGCGCCCACCGAGATTCTGGCCACCCAGCACTTCCTCTCCGCGCGGCGCATTCTGGAACCGGCGGGCTACCGTATCGTGCTCCTGACGGGCTCGCTGGAGCAGGACCGCAAGCGCGATCTGCGCCGCCATATTGCCCGCGGCGATGCGCAACTGGTGATCGGCACTCATGCCCTGATCCAGCAGACAGTGGAGTTCGGGAACCTGGGCCTGGTCATTGTGGACGAACAACATCGGTTCGGAGTGATCCAGCGATTCAAGCTGATGAAGAAGGCCGATCTTCGCGCGGACGACCGCGGCGCCGCTCAGGCAGGCGAGCCAAGTTTGCCTCCCGCGGAACCTGACACGCTG
>DATGIY010000778.1:0-4590 GCA_035295475.1 Terriglobales bacterium | reverse complement strand
CGGGCTGCACGGCGATAGCACCGGTGGAAAGCGTGAGTTCGTGGTCAGTCAGCGGCGTCCATGTGACAACGTTGGCATCCGCAGCCGCCGCGTTGCTCGACTTCCATACGCCCCCATTTGCTCCGCCAATGTAGACAGTGTTGCCGGTTGGATCGTTGGGATCGACCGCTATAGCGGTAACGCGCCCGCTGACAGCTCCCCAATCCAGATCGCCCTGGCTGCCGCTGGCATTGGAAAGCATGGGTGCCGGGCCCAGGGGTGTCCAAGCCGTCTCCTGGGGCGACGATGTCGCCGAATACGCGGAAACTCGCTTGCGCCGGAGATTCAGCTTCTGCTCCTGCGCGCGCCGCAGGAGAGAGGCGGCGCGCGCGTCGCGGGAAGCGGCTGGCCGGGGTGGACGTCCACTCCGGAACCAAAGCTCCTGATTGAGCCGTTCCTGCGGCACGGCTTGGGCCTGAGGCCTGGTGTTCTGCTGGGCCCACGCGCTGGCGGACACTCCCAGCGCGAGGAGAAGGGACAGCGCTCGGCGCGCAACATTCGCCATCAGGGGAGAGCGCATCAGGCGCTCCTATGGCTGAAGTTTCGATCGGGCGCTAATAAAAGTATGGAAAGGCTGCTACGCCGAGTCAATCAAATTGCGACCTGGTTTGCCTGCCTCAGTCCCATTCCGGATACAATCACAAGTTCCTGTGATTCCTTGTTATGAGAGCCATTCTTGCAGCCGTATTGCTTGTGCTTACATGCCCGCTGGCGAATGCGGCTTCGGGCGGCGAACTTACGGTGGCCGCGGCCGCCGACCTGAGCCTGGCGCTGCAGCCGATCGTCAGCAATTTCCAGCGGCAGACCGGCAACACGGTCCGCTTGTCGTTTGGTTCTTCCGGTGATTTCACGAATCAGATCCAGAACGGCGCACCTTACGATGTGTTTCTATCTGCCGATTTGGGCTATCCCCAGAAGCTGGTGAAGCTCGGATTAGCCGACACCGGCTCATTGCGCACCTACGCCATTGGACGCCTGGTGCTTTGGGTCCCACGCGACTCCAAACTCGAGATTGAGCATAAGGGCATGCAGGCGCTGGTTGATCCCGCCGTGCACAAGATTGCCATCGCCAACCCGCAGCACGCTCCTTATGGTCGCGCGGCTGTGGCGGCGCTGCGTCACTTTCAGCTCTATGACAAGCTGGCCGGTAAGCTGGTGTTGGGAGAAAACGTGGGCCAGGCAGCCCAATTTGTGGAGTCCGGCAACGCCCAACTCGGCATCATCGCGCTGGCTCACGCGCTTGCTCCCAGTGTCCGCACTCTAGGGCGCTATTGGCTAGTACCGACGGATTCCTATCCTCCCCTGCAGCAGGGTGTCGTGATCCTTTCTCATTCGCAGAAGAAAACGCTGGCCGGGCAATTTGTGGAGTTCCTGTCGAATGAGCAGTCGCAGGCGATCTTTCGCCAGTTCGGCTTCGTTGCGCCGGCGGGAGGCCACTGATTGGATTGGCAGTCGTTCTTTCTGACGGTGAAGCTCGCGCTGCTGGTCACCGTGATCCTGCTGGCGCTGGGGCTTCCCATCGCCTATTGGATCACCTATTCGCGGCGGCGCTGGAAATTTCTGGTGGAGGCGGTCGTGGGCATGCCTCTGGTCCTGCCGCCCACCGTGCTGGGCTTCTACATTTTGCTGGCGTTGGGTTCGAGAAGTCCGCTCGGGCGCTGGTGGGAATCCCTGACCGGTCACACCTTGGCATTCACGTTCGGGGCCCTAGTCATCGGCTCCGTTATCTACAGCCTTCCCTTTACGGTCCAGCCACTGGCGGCTGGCTTTGCCACGGTGGACGCAAAATTGGTCGCTGCTTCCGCTACGCTCGGGGCATCCGGTTTGCGTACCTTCTGGCGTGTCATTCTGCCGCTGTCCATTTCCGCCCTTCTGACCGCGGTTGCGCTCACCTTCGCTCACACCATGGGCGAGTTCGGGGTCGTGCTCATGGTGGGCGGCAACATACCGGGAATCACGCGTACGGTCTCCATCGACATCTATGACCAGGTACAGGCCACCAACTACGCTTCCGCCAACCAGACCGCCCTGGTGCTGCTGGCCATCTCCTTTGTCGCTTTGTCCCTGGTTTATGCTCTGAATCGCAGAGTGTGGGCGATATGGCCGTGGAGGTAATCAGAAATCGCGCCGGCACGTCGCCCCAGGCGGCGGCTGAAGCTGGCAGCGCCGCGCCCGGGGAACTGCAGGCGCGGATTCAAAAGCGGCTGCACGCCAACGGCAGCCGCGAGTTTCTGCTGGACGTGCAGTTTGCGCTGCCTCCCGGCATTACCATTCTGTTTGGCGCCTCAGGAGCGGGGAAAACTACCCTGCTCGATTGCCTGGCCGGTCTGCTGGACCCCGAAGCCGGGCGCATTACCCTCGGCGGCCGCGTGCTCTTTGACCGCGAGGCGGGCATCAGTCTGCCGGCGCGCAAGCGTTCTCTGGGATATGTCTTCCAGGATCTCGCGCTCTTTCCCCATCTGACCGTGGAGGCAAACATCCGCTACGGGCTGGCGAAACTCCCTGGCGAAGAACAGCAACGGCGCGCGCTCCTGATCCTGGAATCGCTGCACGCCTCTCACCTGCGCACGCGCTTTCCCGGGCAGATTTCAGGCGGAGAACGCCAGCGCGTCGCGCTCGCCCGCGCCCTGGTCAGGGATCCTGCATTGCTGCTGCTCGATGAGCCGCTCGGTGGGCTGGACGCTCCCACGAAGTCCGCTATTTTGCAGGACCTGCGTGCCTGGAACCAGGCCCACCAGATTCCTATCCTCTATGTCACTCATGATCGCGGCGAAGTTTTTGCCCTGGGCGAGCGCGCGATAGTGCTGGAAAACGGGCGCCTGGTTGCTCAGGGCACGCCACACGAGGTATTGAACGCGCCGCATCAGGAATTTGTGGCGCAGCTTGCCGGCTTCGAGAACCTCTTCGATGCCACAGTGGAGGCCACGCACGATCAGCAGGGCACCATGACCTGCCGGCTCGCGGAAACGGCCGTCACGCTGGAGGCGCCGCTCACGCGAGTGGCAGCCGGCGGCAGGATTCGCCTCGCCGTACGCGCCGGTGACATCCTGCTGGCCACCAGCCGCCCCCATGAGATCAGTGCCCGCAACGTGATCCCAGGTGTGGTTGTATCCCTCGAGCAACGCGACTTTATGGTCATTGCCCAAGTTGACTGCGGCGTTCGCTTCGAGGTCCACCTCACTCCCGGGGCCCGCGACTCCCTGCAACTCAGCGCCGGGCGCGAGGTGTGGCTGATCGTGAAAACACATTCCTGCCAACTAGTGGTGCCGAGTAGTCAGTAGCCGGGAGTTAGTACGCGTTGGCAGAAGCTATGTCATAAATGCGCTTTGAAAGGGCGCGGCTTCAGCCGCACCGTTCAGAACGCTATATACACTGGGCTTCAGCCCCTGAGGGCAGCGCACTTAGTTGATTTCGTTGATTGTGGGATAGTTTTTCAATACACAGGCACTAGCTCCACCGCCTCCGGCTTTTGCAAATCCACCACCGCCACCCACTGCCCGCCAAGACGCTTTTCGAAGACAATTTCTCCGCCGAGCAGATGCGCGGCCACATCCGGCGGCAAGTCGCGGTGATAGCCGAAGAAACGGGTCTTGATTCGATCCCAGGCCGGCCAGTCGCCAAACAGCCGGCGCGGTGGCTCATATTTCGTGGAAAACAGCAACGCGACATCGAATTGGGTTCGCGAGTCGGCCGCGGCCATCACGTGCGGCAGGGAGAAGTCATCGATCCGAATTACGCGCGAAGGCCGCGCCACGTATCCCAGGTAGGGCTGGGTAAGTTCATCCGAAGCCGGCCAGGCGGTCAGGACCCGCACACCCCCGTAGTTCTTGCTTACGAAGCGGTCGGCTGCCTGGTGCAGCACGACGTAATCGCGATAGGCCAGATTATCTTCCGGTGCAAAACCCCAGGGCGGATTCACGAATAAGGCAAGCGCGAATCCCAGGCAGACAATCCCGACTACGACGCGCCAGCTGCGGATGCGCCGCCACAGCGTGGAAACACACACAATGATAACCAGAGGAATGATCGGGAGCATGTAGCGCGCCAGCACGGCTCCCCCGATTACCGATAGTGCGGCAACGTATGCGATCACTACCGCTCCGAAAGCTGCCTGCACCCCGACTGCAATCCGCGGGCGTTCTTCGCCATCATCCTGCAGGGGCGGAAACCACATGGCCAGTATGGCTGCCGCGGTCAGCAGGAAGAGGTTCATGTAACCGGCCGCTTGCCACACTCGCTGTACACCAGCCACTACTACGCGCAGCGGATTCAGCGTGTCCAGCAGGTTATAGCGGACGAATTCGGCATTGCCCAGGGCGCTGCCGGTGCGCCAATAACGATACGCAAACCACAATCCCAGGATAGCGGCCGGAACCAGCAGCGCCACAATTCGACGCCAGTTTCGCGAGGGAAAGACGCAGAGAGTCTCCTTCCATTTCAAAAATGGGCAAGCAACCTCCCAGGCCAGCAAAACGGCGGGCGCCAGGATTGCGGTCTCCTTAGCGAGCGCCGCCATGCCGAACCACATGGCTGTCTGCCATCCCTGGCCTC
>DATGIY010000777.1:0-3656 GCA_035295475.1 Terriglobales bacterium | reverse complement strand
GCCTATCGTCGTCCGCTTCCCCCCTTGTGGTCGCAGCGACTGGACTCGATTTTCCTGCATCGCTACTGGGGACCGGCGATCTTCTTCGCCGTCATTGTGGCCGCTTTTCAGCTCATCTTCCGCCTCGGGCAGCCGCTATCGGACCGCCTGCAGGACCTGCTGCTGGCCGCGGCCCAGCCACTCGCTCTGTATGTTCCGGGAGGACTCCTGCGTTCCCTGCTCCTAGACGGCGCCTGGAAAGGCGTGGTGTCAGTCGTTGTCTTTCTGCCGCAGATTCTGCTTTTATTCTTCCTGATCGGCCTGCTGGAGGATTCGGGCTATCTGGCGCGCGCCGCCGTCATTACCGACCGAACCATGGCCAAAATCGGTTTGAATGGCAAGGCCTTCATACCTCTTCTGTCCGCCTATGCCTGCGCCGTGCCCGCGATCATGGCCACGCGCACCATCGAAAACAAGCGCGACCGCATCGCCACCATCCTGATCGCGCCGCTGATGACCTGCTCCGCGCGCTTGCCGGTTTACACAATGATCATCGCGGCCTTCGTCCCCGACCGCGCCCTGGTGGGCGTCTTTTTGGGAACTCGCGCCGCAGCCATGCTTGGACTGTACGCTGTGGGATTTCTGGCCGCCGTGTTAACCGCCCGGCTGCTGAAATCCTCAGTACTAAAATCTCACACCAGCCCGTTTGTTATGGAGTTGCCGACCTACCGCTGGCCCACTCCGCGTTCGCTGGGCCTGCGCCTGGCCGACCGCGCCTGGGCTTTTACCTCGCGCGTCGGGACGGTCGTACTGGCGGTTTCGCTGGCCCTGGCGGTGATCATTAATCTTCCCGCCCATGCCGGAGGGCCAACCCTGCAGAACAGCTTGCTGGCCAGCGCGGGGCACAAAATTGAGCCCGTTATCGCTCCCCTGGGTTTCAACTGGAAGATTGGCGTCGGGCTGGTGACCTCCATCGCCGCGCGCGAGGTTATCGTCAGCACCCTGGGAACGCTCTACGGCATGGATGTCCACACTCACAATATGACCCTGCAGAGCGCGCTGCACGCAGACCTGTCGCCTGGCGGGGCCGTGGCTCTGCTGCTGTTCTTCGCTTTTGCCCTGCAGTGCACTTCCACGCTGGCAGTCGTCCGCAAGGAGACTAACAGCTGGAAATGGCCGCTGTTGCAGTTCTTCTACATGGCCGCCCTGGCGTACGGGTCGGCGCTAATAGCCAATCAACTGATCCAGCACCTGCGGTTCTAGCGGGTCGAGACATAATTCATTACGCCTCTGGCCGATTTTGCCGCCGATATGTAAGTGCTCGATTTCGTACACCGCATCCCAGGAGCGAACACCAGCATTCACAGGCGCCATGCCTGCCTGCTGTAAGTGATTGCAGGCCAAGCAAGCCGCTGGAAGAAGTTGGAATCCGGCGTGCTGTTCTGAATACTCGTTGCCGAGGTGACCTATGCCCCAAAAAGAGCGCATCCGTCAGCCGATCTCCGGCTCAATTGACATGGGCAGTCTACAAACGTTGCGCGAGCAGGGCTGGGCTCTGGTCGCCTTGGAATGGGAACGCGAAGTTTCTGACGAGGAAGCCACCAAGCACCTGGCCGCGGAAGTGCCTTTTGGCCTGCAGGTGGCAACCGGGACGGGAGCCTTGGAAGAGAATTCCGAGGAAACGGACACATTGCTGGAGATGTTAGAGCTAATGATCGAAGAAGGTCCCTATTGGCGTGTTGCCGAGGAGTTGAACCGTCGCGGACATCGCACCCGCCGCGGCGCCAAATGGAGCCCGGTGTCGGTGTTCGAAATGCTGCCCAGGCTAATTGAGGTTTCCCCCCGCATCTTCTCCAGCGACGATTGGCACAAGCGCAGGCAATCCTCCAAAGCGGTTTGACAAGGTGGTCAGCTCATTTTCCAGGGCGCTCCACTTACGACCTCTGGCGCCTTGAGGACAGCACGCAAGGGAATCCGATTTTCCCGCGCCCACTCCTCCCAATCTAAAGCGGTACGACCAAGAAAAAAATCGCAGATTTGGGAATATGCCGGCGTGCCAGAATTAGCGGGCAGTAGGGCCGCCGCAACCCAATCCTCCCGGCCGGCGGCGTTGCAGAATCGGCTCCACAGAGAAGGCTCCAGCGCTCCCAAGGCTATCTGGCCGTCCGATGTCGGGTAGACGTTATAGCAACAGCTGCTGCCGTCCAGGAAAGGGACTGCAGGTAGCGCCACGGCGTGTGCCGCCTCGCCCAGGTATACCTCATAGAACCCTCCGCCGCGTCGCAGGCCATCCAGCGCGGCCATGGCTGTCCAGAATGCTCCGCAAAGATCGGCGATCTGGATGTGCTTCCACGCGGTGTCCAACTGCCCGAGCAAACCGGCAGCGGCAAGATAAGTCAGGTCGTGCCCCGGGGACTGGTTCCAGGCTGGATCGCGAAAGCCAGCCATTCGCACGTACACCAGACTTGGGTTGGCGGCTCGGAGTACATCCGGGCCTACCCCCAGACGCTCCATAGTTCCCGGAAGATTGCTCTCGATCAAGACCGCCGCCCCGCCGACCAGTCGCAGCAATTCTGAGCGGCCGTTTTCGGTCTTGAAGTCGAGGACCTGGGTGGCTTTGCCCGCCTGGAGCGAATCATGAACTTCGGGCGCAAACTGCCGCAGCAAGTCGCCGTTGGGAGCGGCAACGCGCAAGACTTCAAACCCCATCTGGCGCAGCATTTGCCCGGCGAGGGGACCGGGGAGAAGTCTGGTCAGATCAAGCACTAATGGCGGCATTTCCTCTAACCCTTTCCATCGCGTGATCACGCTGCAAGCAGATTTGAATAGCTACCGCCAATCGGCGCGGCTATAATCTCGCCCCGACCTGCCGCCGAGGAGGCGCGGTTCTTCACCAGCCGCACGCGGCGTACGGCCCTGCCCCACAATTGCCCGCCGACGGAGGCCGCATGAAGTCCACCATGATGTCATGCCCGCTCTTGCTGGGAAGCATGCTGGAGCGAGCCTACAAACTTTTCCCGGATGTCGAAGTCGTCTCCGCCCAGCCCGATGGTTCTCTCCACCGCTGCACCTACCGCGACCTGCACTACCGCTGTGAGCAGCTTTCAGCCGCGCTGCAAAGTGCCGGCATCAACCAGGGCGACCGCGTCGCAACCCTGATGTGGAATGAGCATGAACACCTGGAAGCCTATTTCGGCATCCCCATGACGGGAGCGGTTCTTCATACCCTGAACCTGCGGCTCCATCCGGACGAACTAGCGTACATCATCAGTCATGCCCAGGACCGCTTTCTGATGGTGGACGATGTGCTGCTCGACCTCTATGAACAGGTCCGGTCGCGTGTGAGCTTCGAGCGCGTCTTCGTGGTGGATCATGGCAGCGGCAGGCTGCCGGCTGGAGCCGAATCCTACGAGAGCTTCCTCGCCGGAGCACCGCGAAAGTTTGATCATCCCAGCCTGAGTGAAGAAGATGCCTGTGCCATGTGCTATACCTCGGGCACGACCGGCAGTCCCAAGGGAGTGCTCTACTCGCACCGCGCCATCGCGCTGCACTCTTTGGCGATGTCGTTGCCGGATCAGGTGAACATCAGTTGTGCGGACACAATTCTTCCCGCCATGTCCATGTTCCATGCCAACGGCTGGGGCTTTCCTTACTCCGCCACCATGAACGGATGCAAA
>DATGIY010000776.1:0-12881 GCA_035295475.1 Terriglobales bacterium | reverse complement strand
GCTTTGCCGCCACGATAGGCCAGCGTGGCTACAGTGTGGCGCAGGATTTGAATAGTGGGATCGGGGGTCATATTCGCGGCTCCAGCCAATCGCCAGAAGTGTAGCTCAGGGCCGCCTCTTCGCGACGGGGGCTGCCACAAGATCTTCTGTCTACCGGAGTACCTGGTAGCAGACTTTCCTACAACAACTCCATCACATTTTTTACCGTGCGATTCTGCGACTGGGCCACCGCCGGATAGGTGACGTGTCCCTGGAACGTGTTCACACCTTCGCGGATGCCGCTGTCGGCCTTGATGGCTTTGGTCACGCCCATCTGTGCCAGCCTCATCACGTAAGGGAACGTAGCGTTGGTCAGGGCCAGTGTGGAAGTGTGGGGCACGGCCGCGGGCATGTTGGTGACACAGTAGTGCACCACTCCATCCACCAGGTAGGAAGGATCGCTGTGGGTGGTGGGATGGGCGGTTTCGATGCAGCCACCCTGGTCAATGGCCACGTCCACGATGACCGCGCCTTTCTTCATGTGTGAAACCATTTCCTTGGTGACCAGCTTGGGAGCGGAAGCGCCGGGAATGAGCACGGCGCCAATCACCAGGTCAGCGTGCTGGGTGGCTTTAGCGATGCTGTAAGAATTGGAAGCCAGCGTATAAACGCGGCCGTTGAAGATATCGTCCAGCTCACGCAGGCGGTTCAGGTTCAAATCAATCAGGATGACCACTGCGCCCATGCCCAGGGCGATCTTGGCGGCGTTGGTGCCCACGATGCCGCCGCCGATAATGCACACCTGCGCCGGCGCTACGCCCGGCACGCCGCCCAGCAGTACGCCGCGTCCTCCCCGTTCTTTTTCCAGATAAGAAGCACCCACCTGCACCGACATACGCCCGGCGACTTCGGACATGGGGGTCAGCAGCGGTAGCGAACCATGGCCATCGCGGATGGTTTCATAGGCGATGCCGGTCACCGTGTGTTTTAAGAGTTCGTTGGTCAGATCGGGCAGGGGAGCCAGGTGGAGAAAGGTGAACAGAGCCAGGTCTTTGCGCAGGTACTTGAACTCGCTGGCGATAGGCTCCTTGACCTTAACCACCATGTTGGCTTTTTGCCAGACCTCGGCCGCCGAGCCGACGATCTCGGCGCCAGCCTGCTTGTAGTCGCTGTCCGACATGGAGGATTCTTCGCCGGCATGGGTCTCGACGAGCACTTTATGCCCAGCGTCGGTGAGCGCCTTCACCCCCGAGGGCACAATGCCCACCCGTGATTCGTGATCTTTTACTTCTTTAGGAACGCCGATGATCATGGTGTTGATTGACGATTGATGATTGAAGATTGACGATTTCTCGGTGGACCCGAAGCAATCATCAATCGAAAATCGTCAATCGTAAATTCCTCTCACTCCGGTCTGTCGATCTGTGCTTTCTGCAGCTTATCGGAATAATCCACGTAGACCGACTTCCACTCGGTATAAAAGTCGACCGCCCCCAGGCCGCCTTCGCGATGACCGTTGCCCGTCTGCTTGACGCCACCAAAGGGCAGATGCACTTCGGCGCCGATAGTGGGCGCGTTGATGTAGGTGATGCCCGCCTCCAGGTCGCGCATTGCGGCGAAGGCCTTGTTCACATCGCGCGTGTAAATGGCCGACGAGAGCCCGTACTTGATGTTGTTGGCGATCTCGATGGCATCTTCCATGTTGTCGGCGGGAAGCAGCGATACCACGGGACCGAAAATTTCCTCTTGCGCGATGCGCATCTTGCGGTCCACATCGCCAAATACGGTCGGCTGCATGAACCAGCCATGCTCGTAAGCGCCGCTATACAGACGATTGCCGCCGCACAGCAGCTTGGCACCCTCGTTCTTGCCGATCTCCACGTATTCGAGGTCGGTCTTGAGCTGGGCCTCATTGACCGCCGGACCCATATCCACCGATTCATCCAGCCCGTTGCCCACCTTCAGCGCTTTAGCACGTTCCACCAGACGCTGCGTGAACTCGTCATAAATTCCTTTTTGCAGGATGATGCGGCTGGTGGCCGTGCAACGCTGGCCGGTAGTGCCAAAAGCGCCCCAGAGAGCGCCCTCGATGGCCAGGTCGAGGTTGGCGTCGTCGAGCACGATCATGGGATTCTTGCCGCCTAATTCCAGCGAGCAGCGGATGAAGCTCTTGGCCGCGGCTTCGCCCACGATCCGGCCCACGTCGGTCGAACCAGTCAGCGAAACGGCGCGCACTTCAGGGTTTTCCAGCAGCGGCCCGCCAATGCGCGAGCCGAAACCGGTTACGATGTTGATCACGCCTTTGGGCAAGCCGGCATCCACCAGGGCCCGCACGAAATTGAACACCGAAAGAGGCGTGTCCTGCGCCGGTTTGATAACACAGGTGTTGCCTGCCACCACCGCCGGGAACAGTTTCCAGGAGGGAATGGCCATGGGGAAGTTCCAGGGGGTGATCATCACGCACACACCCAGGGGCTGGCGCACCGCCATGGCGAACTTATTGGGCAGTTCGGAAGGCACGGTGGGGCCGAACATGCGCCGGCCTTCGCCGGCCATGTAGTAGCCGGTGTCAATGGCTTCCTGCACGTCGCCCCGGGTCTCTTTAATGACCTTGCCCATCTCCCGGGTCATATCGCGGGAGTACTCTTCCTTGCGCTCGATCAGGATCTCGGCGGCGCGATAGACAATCTCCGCCCGCCGGGGCGCAGGCACCAGGCGCCATTTGCGGAAGGCGCGCTTGGCGGCATCCACGGCCGCATCCACATCTTCCTTGCCTGATTTCTGAAAAATGCCGACGATTTCGCGGGTATCGGCCGGGTTGCGGTCCTCAAACATGTCGCCACTGCGCGACTCCACCCATTCGCCGTCGATGAAATTCTTATAAACCCTGGCACTGGAGCTGGTGCCGATAGATGCCGTAAGAGTATCAGTGGCCATACCGCCTCCCTTTATTTACGCAAACCATTCATCCTACAAGGCGGCGCTGGCGAGTCGCAAGTGATGGGAAGCACAGGGCGGAGTGACTGAGTACCGAGTACTGAGTGCTGAGTACCGAGTGCCGAGTACAGAGTACCCAGAGCCGACGGCGGAACCCTCATTACCAAGCCAGTCGGCGCTTCTGCCGCCCGTAACACCAAGGTAATTACCTGTTTGCGGCCTGTTGGGGTTATGGTACTCTCGCTGGAAATCCCTAAATAATTAGGCTGTTAACCGAGTTTGGCGTCCCGGGACCGCAATTCGAATATCCACATTGCGTGGAAGACGGTCACCTATCGCAGTGTAGCGATGGGGATTGGCGTCATCCTGCTGCTCACGGGAGCGGTGGTGAATCTCATTTTCCCGCAAGCCACTCATTCCGGACTGGAGGCGGTGAACGGAATTCTGGAAAAGGTGGCCGGCAACGCCGGCGAAGGCGACGACAGTTCCGCTCCCGTAGCCCAGCAGGCCCACTTCACGAATTTTGATGGCACGGTGCGGGTTAAGAAGGCCAACAGCAACACTTGGATGTCGGCCGACTACAGCTTGCCCCTGGAAAAGGGCGATGTGGTGCAGACCGGCTCGGAGGGCATGGCCCGCATCGTCTTCAACGACGGCACCAGTTACACCATCAAAGAGGATTCCCTGATCGTAATCGAGGAGAACTCAGCCACCGCTCAGCAAACTCAGGTGGCGGTCAATGTAACCACCGGAACTGTCGACCTGGCCACCGCCACTTACAGCCAGGGGTCCAGTTCCAAGGTGATTGTGGCGGGAGCCACAGCCTCGTTAGCTCCGGAATCGGCGGCCATGGTGCACAACGATCCCCGCGTGGACGAGCACGAGATTTTAGTAAAGAAAGGTTCGGGCGAAGTTGCGCGCGATGGCCAGGTAGTCCACCTGTCAGACTATGAGCGGGTAAGCTTCCACAGCGACTCCAAGGCGATGGCGAAAACCAAGGAGATCGGACCGCCCACCCTGATCGCGCCCGCCAACATGATGCCCATCTTCAGTTCGGGCAAGAGCAAAAACGTGGAGTTTTCCTGGACCGGCATGGCCAACAGCGTGGCCTACCGGCTGCGCATCTCCAAAAACCCCTACTTCTCGTCCACGGTATATGACCAGCGCGTAACCGGGACGGACGTGCAGGTGCCGGATTTGGGCGATGGCGCCTATTACTGGGCGGTGCAGTCGATCGACGCGCAGGGCAAGGAATCCATCGAGAGCGAGAAGAACCGCTTCACCATCATTCCCAAGGGCAGTGAGGCGATCAGTATGCGCCTCGAACTAGATCCCTTTATCCAGCATGGCCACGTCATTGAGGTTCGGGGTAAGACCGAGGCCGATGCGCGGGTGATGGTCAATGGCCGGGAGGTGCCGCTGATTGCCAGCGACGGCACTTTCCACTTTTTTACCCCGCCTTTGCCAAACGGGGAAAATGTGATCACCATCACCGCCCAGAACGCGCGAGGAGGAGTAAATACACAGCAGAAGACGGTGGTGATTCAGTAGATGCGCCGGGAGTGCCGGGACTTTCGTGCCCCGCCACTAAAGAGGAACTTCACATAAAATCCAGAGTAGCGCATGCTGAGGCGAGCCATGCACGTCGGGGTGACCCGCAGCAATCGCCACTTCCTGCAGCTCCTCGTCAGTGCGAGAGCCCAGGTTTCGAAGAGAGCAAAGTATGTCATCGTCCAACGGCTTCCATAAGAACGGTTCGTGGTTCACCAATCTGCGCTCGCTGGCCAGCATGTTTTCCAGCGATCTAGCCATCGACCTGGGCACTGCGAACACGCTCGTCTACGCGCGCGGCAAGGGCATCGTGGTCAATGAGCCTTCCATCGTCGCCATTAACAAGAATAGCGGCGAGGTCGAAGCCGTGGGTAAAGAGGCCAAGGAGATGCTGGGGCGCACGCCGGGCAACATCGTGGCCATTAAACCGATGAAGGATGGCGTCATCGCCGACTTCAAGGTCACGGAAAAGATGCTCAATTACTTCATCCAGAAGGCGCACAACCGCAAGATGCTGGTGCACCCCCGGATCGTAATTGGCGTGCCTTCCGAGATCACGCAGGTGGAGAAGCGCGCGGTTATGGATTCCGCCTACCGGGCCAAGGCCAGCGAAGTGCACCTGGTAGAGCAGGCGATGGTGGCCGCCATCGGCGCCGGTCTGCCCATCACCGAGCCCAGCGGCAACATGATCGTCGATATCGGCGGCGGCACCACCGATATCGCGGTGATCTCTCTCAGCGGCATTGTCTACTCGCGTTCCGTGCGCATGGCCGGCAACCAGATGGACGAAGCCATCATGAATTACCTGAAGCGCAAGTACAACCTGCTGGTCGGTGAGCGCACCGCCGAGCAGATCAAGATGGAGATCGGCTCCGCTTATCCGCTGGAAAAGCCGCTGACCATGGAGATCAAGGGCCGCAATCTGATTGAAGGCGTGCCCAAGAGTATTACCATCGATGACAGCGAAGTGCGGGAAGCCCTGAGCGAGTGCATTTCCACCATCATGAACGCGATTCGCGTGGCGCTGGAGCGCACGCCGCCGGAGTTGTCCGCCGATATCAGCGACCGCGGCATTGTGCTCACGGGCGGTGGGGCGCTGCTCAAGAACCTGGATAAGCGCATTCGCGAAGAAACCGGGCTGCCGGTCTCGATCGCCGACGACCCCTTGTGCAGCGTAGTGCTGGGCACCGGCAAAATGCTGAGCGACTTCAAGCTGCTGCGCAAGATTTCGATCGAGTAGCTACTTCACCGCGGATGAACCCGGATTTTCGAATGCCGGAAGTCCGTTTACCAGTTCCCAGCGCCCGGATACTGGGTACTGACAACTGACCATTGGCCACTAGGCTTCTGGCCACGGACTGACAAGCGACGTGGAAAACCTCCTCACCCGTCATCGTAACGTCACCATCCTGGTGGCCGTTCTGTTTGCGGAAGTTATCGGGCTTGCCGTCCAGGTGAAGCGCAACACCGACACGGAGTCCAGCCGCCTCATTCGCGTGTGGACAGTCAGCGCGGTATCACCCCTGGAAAAAGCCTTTGTAGCCACTCAGCAAGGCATCAGCGGCATTTGGCACAGCTATTTCGATTTGCGCGGCGTGCGCGCCCAGAACCGGAAGCTGGAGGGTGAGATTGAGCAGTTGCGCCTGCAGCAGGTGCGTCTGGCGGAGGATGCGAGCCAGGCGCGGCGCTTGCAGCGGCTCCTGGGCTTTAAAGAGCAGTTCATCGCCAAAACCGTTGCCGCGCAGGTTATTGGCTCCAGCGGCAGCGATATGTCGCGCGTCGTCTACATCGACAAGGGCGCCAGCGATGGCATCAAGCAGGACATGGCGGTGATCACAGCCGACGGCGTGGTCGGCAAGGTGTTGCGGGTTTTTTCGTCCTCCTCGCAGGTGCTGCTTATCAACGATCCTTCCAGTGGCGTGGGCGCCATCCTGGAGAAGTCTCGTTTGCAGGGAGTCATCAAGGGAACGCCCAACGGAGAACTGGTTCTGGAGAAAATGATGAGCGATGAGCAGGTCGAGACCGGCGACCAGTTGCTCACCAGCGGCGGCGACCAGATTTTTCCCAAGGGCCTGTCCATCGGCACGGTGAAGAGTGTTTCCCCAGGGCGAGATATCTTTCTCAATATCCGGGTCAAACCCGCAGCCCGGTTGAGTCGCCTGGAAGAGGTGCTGATCATTACCCAGGTAGTCGAACGCCAGCCTACCGCGGAAGAAGCCCAGGCCTCCATGCGGGCCGCGGATATCCTGGCAGCGCGCCTGCCCTCAGTGCCCGAGAACACAGGGATACCCGCCACCGGCATACCTCTCCCGGCCGGAGTGAAACCGCAGCCAGCCAAAGCAGCTGGGGAGAAGGCCGCGGGCGGCTCTGCAGGGAAGGGATCGACTCTGAAACCCAACTCAAGAACAGCGGGTGCGGCCGATACCGAACTTGCTAATTCGTCCTCTCCGAAAATGAAAGCAAGCACCTCGGCGAGCGCGCCCGCAGGTTCCAAACCAGCGAGCGCGAGCACGAATCTTTCTGGAGTTGCCGCCGCTAAGAGTACTAAACCGAAGAAGGCCATGGACAGCGCCGCGGGACAGATTCCGTCTAATCCGGCCGGGAAACAGGCGGGTGAAAGTGAGAAAGAAGCTAGCGGCCCTGCGGAGAACCTCACGCCCGCTCCCAAGAGTGCCGTTCCGGCAACGCGCAAAGCATCGCCTCAGCCCAATCCAGCAGCCCCCAATGGTCCCTCCGCGGAGACGCCGCAGCCGTGAACGTGTCGTACACTTCGCGAGAACAGATTGAGGTTTACCGCTTCAGCGTACCGGCCGCTATTGGGATTCCTCTGCTGGCGCTGTTCTTGCAGGCATTCTTGCCTTTGCGGCTCCACTTCTTCGATATCTTTGACCTGCCGCTCTTGGTCACTATTTTTCTCGCGGTGGCCCGCCGCAACCCGGTCACAGGCTTGCTGACCGGCAGCATTATCGGTTTGCTGCAGGATAGCCTCACCCATCAACCGATTGGGATTTATGGCATCGCCAAGACGGTGGTCGGCTATGGTGCTTCGTCCCTGGGCGTAAAGCTGGACGTTGAAAACTCGGGTTCGCGCTTTCTGCTGGTGTTCGGCTTTTACATGGTGCACGACATCATTTATCTGGTGGTGGCCCGGGGCATGGTGGGCCAGAATTTGGCCTGGCGCTGGGGGCATATGGCCATGGCGGCCTTTGCCAATGCGGTGTTGGCCATATTTCTGTTCATGATTCTGGATAAGTTCAAGCAGAGGACGTAAGTGATTTGAGGATTGGCGTTTGAAGATTGACGAATTAGCTGCCAGCTTTGCGCCAAAGACCAAGAGCGGAGAGCTGGCAACCGAGAACTGACAAGTGCCTTTGAACCGCGACGACCGGATCCCGCAGCTTCGGGTCACGTTCATTCAATACGTGATCCTGGGGGTATTTCTTACCCTTGCGTTCGGGTTATGGCGCCTGCAGGTCATGAGCAGCCAGTATTATGACGAACTGGCGCAGCGTAATCGCATCCGCACGGTGCCAATCCTGGCTCCCCGCGGCAAGATTCTGGACCGGGAAGGGCGGGTGATCGTAGACAATTACCCATCCTTCACCGCCCTTTTGCTGCGTGATCAGTCGCGCAATATCGATGCTGATGTCGACAAAATCGCCGCCGGCCTGCACATGTCACCGGATGACGTGCGGGAGCGTATCCGCAAATTTCGGCACATGCCGCAGTACCAGCCCATCTATCTGAAGGACGACATCACCCCCGACGAGCTGGCTTTTATCGAAGCCCACCGCACCGAATTGCCGGAACTGGAAACCATCATGGCGCACCGCCGGCTTTATCCTCGCCGCGGGTTCATGGCCAATCTGATCGGCTACGTGGGCGAGGTCAGCGAGGACATGCTCAACCAGCCGCAGTGGGAGCTCTATAACCCTGGAGATGTGGTTGGTAAGTCGGGTGTCGAGCTTTATTACAACGACTTGCTGATGGGCAAGAACGGGTCGCGGCGGGTGATCGTCAACAGCCTGGGCAAGGAAGTGAAGCCTCTGGACGAGGTTCCGGCCGTTCCCGGCAAGCCCTTAAAGCTGACCGTTGATATCGACCTGCAGATCGCCGCGGAAGAGGCGTTGGGCGACCGAAACGGCGCAGTCATCGCCATGGACCCGCGCACCGGCGAGATCCTGGCCATGGTCAGCCGCCCGACTTTCGATCCCAATGACTTTGCCGTACGGATTTCCCCCGAGCAGTGGACCAAGCTGGTCACGGATGAAAACCATCCCCTGCTTAACAAGGCCATACAAGCGCAACTGGCGCCTGGTTCGGTCTTCAAGATCATCATGGCTACGGCGGGTCTGCAGGAAGGCATTGCCCAGGATATGAAGGTCAACTGCCAGGGTGGCGCCATGTTCTACGGCCGCTACTTCAAATGCTGGGTCACCGCCGAGCACCGCGTCCACGGCATGGTGGACATCAGCAAGGCGATCTATCAATCGTGCGACGTCTTTTTTTACACGCTGGCCCAGAAGCTGGGCATCGAGCGCATTGCCAAGTGGGCAACTGCCTTAGGCTTGGGGCAAAAAACCGGCATTGACCTGCCGCAAGAGGCTTCCGGGGTAATGCCCTCGGAGGAATGGAAAATCAAGAACTTCCATCAGAAGTGGTTTCCCGGCGAGACCATTTCCGTGGGCATTGGCCAGGGCGCTGTGGCGGTGACTCCCATCCAGTTGGCCCGCGCTATCGCTGCCATCACCAGCGATGGCGTGCTGCGCCGCCCGCATGTGGCTTTTCCGGACCAGTTGCCGCCCTACTATCGCCAGATTATGGATTACAACCAGGAGACGCGAGTGCCGATAGATCCCAAGAATTGGGAGATCATCACCGATGCCATGGCCAACGTGCCCACTCCGATCGGCACGGCGGGCAGCGCTCATCTGGAGGGAATCGACTTTGCCGGCAAGACGGGCAGCGCCCAGACTATGAGCAACGCTCTGGCGCAGCGCATGGGTCACGCGCACTCCATGAAGGACAATGCCTGGTTCGTGGGCGTGGAACCCAGGCGCAACCCCAGCATCGTAGTGGCGGTCCTGTTTGAAGGCGGCGAGCATGGCCAATTTGCCGGCCGCATTGCCGCCCAGGTAGTCAAGGCTTACGTAGAAAAGCAGCGCCGTATTCCGACCAAGGTAGCGGGCGTCGAAAGTGGGCCCGTGGAAGTTGCCGGCGTGTGGAATGATCCCCACGGCTCTGATCCGGACAACATACAGGGCGGTCGCTTCTACGTGAATGTGGCGCGTGAGTTTCATCCCGCAAAAGCCGCTCCTGGAGAGATGCCGCTAGTCTCGGTGAAGGCGGTGCGCGCTTTGGGCATGGCTGGGGTGACAAAGTGAGCCTTATGGCTTTAGTGGTTTCCGACTTGAGAGCCGCAGAGGTTTCGCGGGCGAAGGAATAGCTGAAAACTGGCTGCTGAGAACTGGTTTACATGGCTCGTAACGTTTCTTACCGCGATTTCGACTGGCTGCTGGTGGCCTTTGTGCTGCTCATTTGCGCCCTGGGCGTGATGGAGATTTACAGCGCCACCTATCACACCAAGTTCGCGGGAGTGCATATCAAGCAGTTGTACTGGATTGGAGCCGGCCTGGCCGCCATGTTCCTGGTGAGCCTCATCGACTACCAGTTGCTCCTGGACAACGTGCACTGGATGTACCTGGTTTCCATAGCTTCGCTGCTCAGCGTGCTGGTGTTTGGACAGAAGTACCTGGGCGCGCGGCGCTGGATCAAGTTCCCTGGCGGACAGCACTTCCAGCCCTCGGAATGGGTCAAACTCATCCTTATCCTGGCCGTGGCCAAGTACTTCGCTGACCTGCGGCAGAAGGAATTGTCCCTGGGCGACCTGATCAAAGCCGGCTTGCTGGTGGGGGTCCCCATGCTCATGGTTCTAGCCCAGCCCGATCTGGGGACCGCCTTGACGTACATGCCGATAGCCCTCATGGGGATCTATCTGGGCGGATTACGGGCCAAACATGCCATGATCATTCTGTTGGCCGCGGCCATGGCCATGCCGGCGGCTTGGCACGTCCTGAAACCATATCAGCGCGATCGCCTGACCAGCTTCATGCAGCCCGAGGCCGACCGTCAGGGTTCCGGCTACCAGGTCATTCAATCCAAGATCGCGGTGGGCGCGGGCGGCATCTGGGGTCGTGGCTTCGCCAAAGGCACACAGACCCATGGCATGTTCCTGCCCGTTCCCCAGACCGACTTCATCTTTGCGGCTTTTGCCGAGGAACATGGATTTGTGGGCGCTATGGGCGTACTACTGCTATACTTTATGGCGTTGATGCGTTTGATCCAGAACGCACAGACGGCGCCCGACCGCGCCGGCACGTTCGTGATCATGGGTGTGGTGGCGGTGCTAACCTTCCACATCCTCATCAACATAGGGATGGTGGTCGGTTTTATGCCGGTCACCGGCATACCTTTGCCGCTGATGAGCTACGGCGGATCGTCGGTGTTGTTTACGTTTCTGGCGCTGGGTATCGTGATGAATATTCGCATGCGCCGGTTCGTGAATTAGAGTGCATTGGCAGCAAGGGTGGGAAGTCACGCCTTGGGGCGTGGCAGGATTCAAGATTTGCCAAATTACGAGCGCCCTCGCGTTAAGAGGGTACTTTGCCGGCCACGATAAGGGCTGGACAGGATTGCAGGCGAAAATCATCGGGCAGGTAACGGCCCCCTCCAGTGAAGCGGTTCCTGGCCACAACGAGGCCGGCGGGAGAGAGCGGTCACAAACCCGAGGACAGCGTGTGCTATAGGTGCGAAGATTTCTTAGCATGGTGGAAGACCGCAGAGCGCGGGTGTTGATCCCGGGCCTTGTTGTGCTCCGTTCCTAGCTGCCTATAACGCCAATCCTTCCTGCTTTTTCCAGCGCCGGAGAAAGTGTGTTTCCCCCGGGGAAGCACATCCGGAGTCAGCATGACAAAAGAACTATTCGTCTCCAGCACTCCCCACGAGACCAAAGTGGGAATTGTGGAGGATGACCAGCTCGCTGAAGTTTACTTCGAACGCGAAAACGAATACACCCTCGCCGGTTCTATCTACAAAGGACGCGTCACTCGCGTGCTCCCCGGCATGCAGTCCGCTTTTGTGGATATTGGGCTGGAACGCGACGCCTTTCTCTACGTTTCCGATTTTTTTGAACTGCAGGATGAAGAAGGCGAGATTCAGGAAATCACTGTGCCGCGACAGCAGTTCGAGGCGCAGCCTGTAACTGAAGCCGAAGAAGCACAATCTGCGCCGCAAGTTCCGCTGGAACCTTTGCCCGAAGGGGAAAGCCAGGCATCAGTCGCCGCCGAAGCGCCCTCTGACCAGCCTCATGCGGGAGAGGCGCGCGACAACGATCAGAACGGGCGGGGATGGCGCAACCGCCGCCGTCGCCGCGGCCGCCGCGGTCGTGGTTTACCCGAATCGAAGTTTTCTCGCGGGCCGGAAGCTCCTGGTCCGGTTTCGGCCGAGCCCGTCCGCGAAACGCACCCGCCGCGCGAAACACGGCAGACGGAGTACGAGCCGATTATTCTTCCCGGCGAATCCATTTCCAAATACCAGAACCGCCTCCGGACTGAGCCTCAGCCACAACGGGATACTTCGGAAACCGAAGCGCACGAGGAAACTTCCACGGGGGTCGACCAACCCTCAGCCGAGCCAGGCTCGTTCCAGCATCAGGCAGCGGAGGAACCAGAAGAAAACAACCGTTTTGAGCGCATGAACGTAGCCGCCGTGTTTGGCGGGGAGGCTGCCACACGCGAACCGGAGCACGCGGAGTTTCGTCAGGCGGAAACGGAAGAGTCACACGAGGAGCTGAGCGAAGACGAACACCACCAAGGGGTAGACGAGCATCACCATGGAGCCGAAGGGGACGAATACGGCAGGACGGCTGCCGCCGCCGGCCATACCGTGGAAGAGGAGGAGATCGAGGACGAGGAGAGCGATATGCCCTCTTCTTTCGCCGAGGAGTTGGAAGAAACGGATTTCGAGGAATTGGAAGAAGAAATCCACGAAGCCGGCCGGCCCCACGAGGCGGAACATAACCATATCGGCAACGGGGTGGAACTGACGGAGGCGGTGGAAGAAACGGATGCGGAGCGTGCCGCGTTCGCCGATGAATTTGGCGAGGAGAATGGCGAAGCTCAGGCGGAGGCCGGGCAGCAGGAAACCAGCGAGACAGAGGCGCACGCCGAAGAACAGTCCCCTGGTGGAGAGATGGAAGCCAGGGCCGAAGTTAGGGCTCCAGCCGGGACCGCCGGCTACCAGCAGCGCGCCGAACGTCCAGGGTGGGGTGAACGTCGCGGAGGAAGACGCTTCGGCGGCCGCCGTTTCCGCCGCCGCGAGCCGCAGCGTGCTTTGCCTGCTATCACCGATTTGCT
>DATGIY010000775.1:0-4422 GCA_035295475.1 Terriglobales bacterium | reverse complement strand
TTGATCGTCAACGTGAAGCTGGCGGAGAGCCAGTGCTACGGCGCGCTGATTATGGGCATCAGCTATTCGCTTTTTGAGGAGAAGGTGCTGGATCCGGTGACCGGACGCATGCTCAACCCCAACATGGAGTTTTATCGTCTCGCCGGATTGCGCGACATCCCCGAGCTGGTGGTGCACATGATGACCGACCCGCTCAACGACAATCGCGGCGTCATCGGTCTGGGCGAACCCCCGGTCATTTCGCCGGGGGCGGCGATTTCGAACGCGGTGGCCAATGCGATCGGAGTGCGCGTTCCCTTCCTGCCGCTCACACCCGACCGCGTCCTGGCCGCGCTGGAACAGCAACAGAAGGCAGGTGCCTGATGCGAGCTTTCGAATACACGAGTCCGACAACGCGCCAGCAAGCCGTGGAGTTGTTATCCGCGGAAGCCGCTGTGCTGGCCGGCGGCACCGATCTGCTCAGCCTGATGAAAGACGACGTGGTCGCGCCTAAGCGGGTGGTCAACATCAAGGAAATTCGTGAGCTCAATGGCGTGCACTACGGGCCGCGCGGATTGCAGATCGGCGCTCTCGCTAAGCTCGGCGAATTAGCCAGTCACCCGGCCGTACGGCAACAATATCCGGCCTTTGGCGACGCCCTGGTGGAAGCCGCCAGCCAGCAGATCCGCAACATGGCGACCATCGGCGGCAATATCTGCCAGCGTCCACGCTGCTGGTATTTCCGGGCCGGCTTCGGCTTAACCCCGAAAACACCGGATGGCAAATCGCTGGTAGAGGAAGGCGACAACCGCTATCACGCCATCCTGGGCAACGACGGACCGGCGCTGTTCGTCAGTCCTTCCAGCATTGTTCCCGCCCTGATCGCCTACGGAGCGCGTCTTCGCATCAGCGGGCCCAAGGGAGCGCGCGAAGTGGCGCTAGAGAAGTTTTTTGTGATTCCCAAGACAGAGGACGAACGCGAACACGACCTGCAGCCCAATGAGATCGTGACCGACGTTCTGCTGCCTCCGCCTTCGGGAGGCAAGTACGCGCACTACGAGGTGCGCCAGAAGGAATCGTTCGATTGGCCGTTGGCGCTGGCCGCGGTGGCTCTCCACATGAACGGCGACACGGTGCGCTCCGCCAAGGTGGTGATGGGCTATGTGGCGCCGGTGCCTTGGGTTTCAGAAGAAGCCTCGCAAGCGCTGGTGGGAAAAGCCGTAAACGAGGAAACAGCCAAGGCGGCGGGCGATGCTGCCGTCAGCCAGGCGAAGCCTCTGAGCCGCAATGGCTACAAAGTGCAATTGGCGCGCGTGGCGGTAAAACGCGCGATCTTGCAGGCGGCGCAGGGCAAGGCGGAGGGAGGCGCAGCGTGATCAGCGAACAGGAACGGTTCAACACAGAAAATCCCAGCCTTTGCCCCGGCCTGCGCTGGAAGCGGCAGTTTTATGATTCGGAGCCTGATCCCACGGTGCAGCGCTCCAACGACGGCAACTTCTGGTGCGTGTACACGCAGACGTGCATCGGCCCTGACGGACGTGTTGCCGAACCACACGCCTGCTCATTTACGCGGCGCAAATGCCATGGGACAGGGCAGTGCGGGTGAATTAGTACCGAGTAACGTGTACCGAGTACCGAGAGAGTTCTCAGTTCCCGGTTCTGAGTTCCTGGTTCTGAGTTCCTGGTTCTGAGTTCCTGGTTCTCAGTCCCCTTCTGAGTTGTTGGTTCGCAGTTCTTAGTTCTCAGCTGAAAACCGCCAGCCCCGCAGGGGCAGGATACGAAATCCCGGGACGGGAGTCCTGGGTAGGCGTTCGGAGCGCTCCTCGAGTCCGTAGGGACGGCAACCCTTTCTAAACCGCCACTCGACTAGCGCGCTCGTGCTCCCTTGACGTTCACGTAAAACCGGCTCGTCGCTCCTGAGTCCCCACTCGTGGTTTTCTCATCTTGTAAACTAAGGTGTTATGGCAGAGGCGAAGTATGAGGTAGAGAGTGCGCCGGAGCAGGTGGACGATACACCGGCGCAGGGTGTAGAGCGGGAACGAGTTTTCGAAGCTTTCCGGCGCTGGGGGTATCTCCAGGCCGACCTCGACCCGCTGGGCTTGTTCCGCCCGCACCCCCATCCCGAACTGCGGCTGAGCGGGGCGGCCGCCCAGGAAGCCAGCAGCTATTACTGCGGCAGCATCGGAGCCGAGTTCGCGCACATTTCGGACCCGGAGCGGCGGCGCTGGATCGAGCAGCGCATGGAATCGCCCGCCCCGGCCAGCGACCAGCAGCACATCCTGGAGCGCCTGATTCGCGCCGATTTGTTCGAGCAGGTTATGCAGTCGCGCTACCTGGGCAGCAAACGTTTTTCCCTGGAAGGCATCACGGTACTGATTCCGCTGCTGGATGAGCTGCTGGAGGGCGCCGCCGGGCGCGGAGCGGAGCAGGCCGTTCTGGGCATGAGCCACCGCGGACGCTTGAATGTGATCACCCACATCGTGGGGCGCGCGCCCGCGGAAATCTTCGCCAACTTCGAGGATGTGGATCCGCGCAGCGTGCTGGGGGGCGGCGATGTGAAGTACCACCTGGGCGCCACCGGCGTTTACACCACCGAGCACGGACGCACCATCAACATTCACCTGGTTTCCAATCCCAGCCACCTGGAGGCGGTCGACCCGGTGGCGCTGGGGCGGGTGCGGGCCAAGCAGGCGCGCGCCGGCAAGGACGGCACGACCCGCTTCCTGGCTATCGTCATGCACGGAGATGCGGCATTTGCCGGCCAGGGCATCTGGGCGGAGACTCTGAATTTCGCCGGGGTGAAGGGTTATACCGTAGGCGGTGCCATCCACATCGTGGTTAACAACCTGATCGGCTTTACCACCACGCCTCCGGAGCTGCACACGTCGCGCTTTTCCGCGGATCTGGGGCGGCGCCAGGATATCCCGATTTTCCACGTCAATGGTGAGGACCCGGATGCCGTAGTGCGCGTAGCGCGCATGGCGCTGGAGTATCGCTATCACTTTGGCAGCGACGTGATCGTCGACGTAATCGGCTATCGCCGCCATGGACACAGCGAAATCGACGATCCCACGATTACGCAGCCCCTGCTCTATAAAGCCATCGAGGAGCATCCGCCGCTATGGCAGATCTACGCCGAAGACATCGGAGCCGATGCCGGCGCACAAGCCGAACAGATCCGCGCCGAATACGACCAGGGACAGAAAGAAGCCAAGGGGCTGACCAAGAAACCCAGCCTGCGGCGCATGCCTGACTACTGGGCAAACTTCAAGGGCGGGCGTTACAAGCCGGAGTACGAGGTGGATACCGGCATCGCGCCGGATGAAATCGCAGCGCTTACGGAAAAGCTGACTACCTATCCCGCCGATTTTCATATCCATCCTAAGATCAAGCGACTTCTGCAACAGCGAGCGGAAATGGGCGCGGGAAAGCGCACCGTGGATTACGGCATGGCCGAGGCGCTGGCCTTTGCTTCCCTGCTAAAACAGGGCACGCCGGTGCGCATGAGCGGCCAGGACACGCAGCGGGGCACCTTCAACCAGCGGCATGCGGTTTTGGTAGATACTGAGAACGAGAGCCGTTACATTCCGCTCTGCCACGTCAGCCCGGACCAGGCGCGCTTCGAAATTTACAACTCGACACTGTCGGAAGCGGGCCCGCTGGGATTCGAATACGGCTACAGCCGCGATTATCCCGAAACGCTGGTGCTGTGGGAAGCGCAGTTCGGCGACTTCGCCAACGGCGCGCAGGTGGTGATCGACCAATTCGTCAGTTCGGGCGAAGATAAGTGGGGACTGCTCTCCGGGCTGGTGCTGCTGCTGCCGCACGGCTACGAAGGCCAGGGTCCAGAGCACTCCAGCGCCCGCATCGAGCGCTACCTGCAGCTGGCGGCGCGCGACAATTTCCAGGTTTGCCAGCCTTCCACGGCGGCGCAGTACTTCCATTTGCTTCGGCGGCAGGCCTTGCGCAAGTGGCGCAAGCCGCTAGTGGTGTTCACGCCTAAGAGCATGCTGCGCCATCCCGACGCATCTTCCCCGCTGGCGGAGCTGTCGCGGGCACGGTTCTTGCCCGTGCTGCCGGACACAGAAGTGCAAAATGCCGAGCGGCTAATACTGTGCACCGGCAAGATCGGCCACGAACTGCGGATGGAACGCAAGCGCCGGCAGGACAGCGCGGCCGCCATTGTCTTTCTGGAACAGATTTATCCCTTTCCCGAGGCCGAGCTGTCCGCAGAATTGGAGCGGCACAAATCGGCGCAGGACATCTTATGGGTGCAGGAAGAGCCGGCCAACATGGGTGCGCTGGGTTATGTGCTGCCGCGCCTGCGGCGCCTGGCGGGCAATCGGCACGTGCTCTCGGTGAAGCGCTCGGGCAGCGCCAGCCCCGCCACCGGCTCCGGCAAACGCCACCAGCAGGAACAAGCCACCATTCTCGAACAGGCCC
>DATGIY010000774.1:0-3488 GCA_035295475.1 Terriglobales bacterium | reverse complement strand
CAGCCGGGTCTTGGGAAGAGTGCCCTTGCCCAGCACCCGCAGGTTCTTCTCCAGAATTACAGGCGCGAATTTGCCCGGCCCGGTCACGCCCTCGACTTCGACTAAGTCGCCGAATTTGTGGGGAAAGCTCTTGGCCTTGCTGCCCTCGACATAAATACCCGCGGTCGAGTCCTGCACAAAGAAGTCAGGCGCGGGGACGTCGTCGGTGATTACGCCGCGCACCCGTACCGGGTAGCCTTGTCCGGCCTCTCCAGGCGTAAGCGCCCGGACCTGAGCAGCATGCGTGAGCAGGGGAAGGGAGCCGGCGGGGGGCCGCGCCCATGCGCTGGCTGCTAAGCTCAACAGAATTAGGCACTTGGTGCCGCGCAGGAGCACGCATCGCCCAGAAAGGGGGGAAGGCACGTCGTGCAAAGCCAGGCAAAATAACCGAGAAAGCCGCAAAAGGCGCTACTCCCAGCCGGAAATGTAATGCATGCTGGCATTAGAGTAGCTGAACCGCCGACCTGAGAAAAGAGCGCTTTAACCGCGGCCTATGGGCCGGCGCGGCGATATACGCGCACATAATCCACCAGCATCTTTTGCGGAAAAACCGTGCTGGGGTCGGGATTTCCCGGCCAGTTGCCGCCCACTGCCAGGTTCAAGATGATGAAAAAAGGATGGTTGTAGACCCATGTTTTCCCCGCGGGCAGTTCGGCTGGCGTTCGGGTGGCATACAGGTGCTGATCAACATAAAAGCGGATTAAATTCGGCTCCCACTCCACCGCAAACACGTGGTATTTGTCGGTAAACCGTTGCTTGCGCAGCCTAAAAGGCGACCCGATGCCCTCCGAGCCTGAGTAGCCGGGCCCGTGAATCGTGCCGTGGACCGTGAATGGTTCACGCCCGATGTTCTCCATAATGTCGATTTCGCCACAATCAGGCCAGCCCACCTGGTCAATGTCGGCTCCCAGCATCCAGAATGCTGGCCACATCCCTTGACCGTGGGGAATACGGATGCGCGCCTCGAAGCGGCCGTAAGCTTGCGAAAACTTGCCCTGGGTCTTAATACGCGCCGAGGTGAAATGCCGGGTCACGCCATCCTTGCCGGTGTAGTCTTCGCGCCGGGCGGTGATCACCAGGTTTTCGCCCTCAACTCTTACGTTGCGGGGACGATCGGTGTAGTACTCGAGTTCGTTATTGCCCCAGCCATTCCCACCCGTCTCGACCGCCCACTTGCCGGGGTCGGGAGCTGAGCCGTCAGGCTCGTTGAATTCGTCGCTCCAGGTGAGCACCCAGGCCGACTTCGATTGGGGCGCAGAATTTGCGGTTTGTGCCCTCGCTGTAAGCGCAAGGGCGAGGATAACAAGCCAGCTCGAAGCTACACCCGTAAACAGCAATCTGCGATTAGATAAGGTCATGTGCCATTAGCTTATACGTCGCTGCGGCCGGCGTTAATAGGACGGCGGATAGGCCTCATGAGAGTCAGGGATTAGATGCCTCTGTCAAAAGCTGAAGGAGAGCCGCAGATCGATGCGACGATTCGTGTCTCCTTCTCCAGAATACGGACTATCTGCAAGTTCCAGCGAGCGCCCGAACAGCTGTGAATTCAAGGTACCGACGGGAGTTCCCAGATTTACGTTGTTGAATATGTTCTGCGCCTCAACTCCCAGTGTCAGGGCGTAGCGCCGTTCTGTCCCGCCTTCCTGCAGCCCGAAACCGCCGCTGGATAGTCCCCGCCCGCCCAGTCCGCCGCGGCGCCGATGATGGTGGCCGGTATCGGCGCTCGGTCCTTCGTGCGTTCCCTTGCCCGGTCTCCGTGCCTTTACAAAAGCAAGGCGCCTCGCCAAGTTGGCAGCCCGTCCTCACTGAAAAGTGCACAACTACTTTAACATCGTAATGCGATATTTACGGCGCAAGGATGGTCCTGCGGACAGTTCACCGATTACTGTTGCGCCGGCCGGCGTTCGTTGAGACCTTTGGCTAGGCGGTCAGCTGCTTCTTCTTCCACCTGGGCTTGCGACTTCTTTCCGGTGAGGCCGTAGATTTTGGCCATGCCGCGGTGGGGTGCGGGTTCTCCCGGCTTTAAGCGGGCAGCCTCGGCGTAATAATGTAAAGACTCGCTATATTGCCGAGTATCCTGGAATTTTTTCGCCAGGGTGACTGTAGCGAGATAGAGCAGATTCGTTGCTTCGGCATCGCTGGGGTTGAGTTCGTGCGCGTGCCGCAGCGTCTGGTACGCCGCCCGCTCATCATTCAGCTTCAAAAGAACCGCGCCGTACAGCGCATTCAGCTGAAACAGGTCGGGCCAGCGTTGCAGGGCCTTTTGCAGAGGCGCGCGTGCCTCGGCGAAACGATTCAGCTGAAAATAGACCAGCGACAGGTTGTATTGCATCTGCGGCGACTGCGGCGTCAGTTCAGCCGCCCGCTGCAGCGGCTTGAGGGCCGCCTCGTAGTCCCCGTGCTGGCCATAGAGCGTGCCCAGTTCGGTCAGGCGTTCCGCGTCATTATTGTCATACAGTTGATTGCAGACGGCGCGCGCCTGCTCCCGCTGTCCCTGGTCCAGCTTTTGCACGCATTCTCCCTGGAGGCGGGCTTCATCGGCGTCCCGTTGCCGCAACTGCGCTGCCTGAGCGAATGCCTTTCCCGACTCTGCTTGCAAGCCTTTTTGGCGGTATAGGAAGCCCAGCTGATAGGGAACTCGCGAGTCGTGCGGGATGGCAACTTCGGCCTTCTTCAGCCATCCTTCCGCTTCCGCCAGGTCGCCCTGCTTGAAGTACGCGTAGCCGAGGTAATAAGACGTATCGGGAAACGGCGGCTTCTCAGCCGCTATGCTGAGTTCGCGGATCGCCGCCTCAAAGTTGTGCTCTTCCACATCCAGCCTTCCCAGGTAATACATGACGTTGGGATGATCGCCCACAGCCCGCCTCACCTGTTCCAACTCCTGCCGGGCGTCTTTGTAGTTATGCATTTCGAACAGCGCCACAGCCAGGGGAAAACGCGCCCGCAGGACCAGATTGGGATCGAGGTTCAGGGCCGCCCGGAACTCTTCCACGGCGACGGTGTAGCGGTCCTGCTTCAGGGCGTCATAGCCCTGGGCCAAGTGCGTTTCTGCCGTGCTGTTGGAAGGCGGCGGAGCACTTCCCTGGCCAGTGCTCGGCGGTTTAATCGTGGTCTGCTGGCAGGCCGCGCTTCGCCATCCAGCGGCGACCATCCCCATAGCCATCACCGAAATCAGCACTCGTTGCCCGCCTTGACGCCTGTGCATCACGTTACACCCAGACCTATGTTCCATTGCCGGCCGCTTTGGCCAGTAGCGCGCTCGCCACCTTTTTTATATTGGCGACTTCTGTCGGCGTGGCGGTGCCGACGTAATCGCTGACCAGCTTGCCGCACTGTTCTCGGATCCTGTCGTAAGCTGCAGGATCTTCGCCGCGAACCGTGAGCAGTTCCTTGAGCCAGTGCTTGCCGTAACCCGCATGCATGGTTTCATCGGCCCAGTCAAAGTCCAT
>DATGIY010000773.1:0-3444 GCA_035295475.1 Terriglobales bacterium | reverse complement strand
CCATGAACAACACCGTGCACAGCGCCGGTTCACAGTTTTCTCGGATTCTCGCCACCGACTCGCTCAAGGGTGGTGGCAGTTGTTTCTCCACGGGGCGCAGGTCCCCGTCGAGTTCGAAGTAGGCGTAGTGTTCGCCCGTTGTGCTGACCATCAGCAGGCGGAGGCCCGGCCAGGCAATCTTTGGATTGAAATCCCTCAAAATCGAGAGTGGCTGCTGCAGGTTGGTTCCACCCCAGCCCGTACCCGGCGTAGCGATCTGGAAATAACGCCCGGGCGTGGAACGTCTGCCTTTCAGCCGGATCCCGGTTGCGGCAATGCCCAGCAGCTTGCCTGCCTGGTGCTCCGACAGAACACCAGTAATGTGGTCGTCCACGACCACTACTTCATCCACCTTGCCCAGCCACTGCTTGGCAAACATGCCGATGGTTGCAGAGCCGCAGCCCACCCGCATCTGTACTTCGGCTTGGCCGTCTACGACCGGACCCCTGCCCGCCTGCACGATCACGCTGGCGCCGTCGTCCACCTGCAGTTCAACCGCATGGCCATTGCACAGGTTGAGCAGGGTTTCGCAGGTGACGGTCCCTTCGCGTCGGCTGCCGCCCGTCAGATGGCGCACCCCTCCCAGGGAAAGCATTTGCGAACCGTATTCGCTGGTGGTCACGTGCCCCACTGCTTCTCCCTGGGCGCGGACCAGATTCGTTTCCGGACCGAGGTGGCGGTCGGTGTCAATCTTTACCTTCACTCCGCAGTAGCTGAAGATGCCCTCGGTGACCACGGTCACCATGTCTAGCCCGTCCACCTCGGAGGAGATGATGAAGGGAGCGGGTTTGTAGTCGGGATATGTGGTGCCCGCGCCAATGGCAGTGACAAAATTCTTCGGTCCGCCCAGGGCGCTGCTGTCCCATTCGTCTTCCCGTTGCAGGAAGGGAACAACGGATTCGCCGCGCGCCACTGCCCGGTCCAGGACCACGTGCGGGTCCAAGCGGACCAGCTGGCCGTCGCGATTGCCGTAGCGGTCGCACGCGCCCGTCCGCCCCGGCTTGATGTAGCACAGAACCGGACAGGCATCGCAGCGGATGGCGTCGTCAGGAGGATGGCTGTTCATGGCGTAAGGCCAGGATGGCGGCCCGCAAGCGGTCTGGCGTGGCGGGAACGCGCCGCATGCGGACTCCGCTGGCGTGATGAATAGCATTCAGAATCGCCGGGGCGGTGGGAATGACGGCTTGCTCGCCGATTCCTTTAGCCCCGAAGGGCCCAATAGGCGATGGATCTTCGATGAGAATGGATTCTACCGGCGGTATGTCTCCTGCCGACGGAATCAGGTAATCGTGCAGGTTTTCTCCTTTGCCGGGAAAAAATTCCTCCATGAGCGCTTGGCCCAGGCCTTGAGCCACGCCACCCTCGATCTGGCCCTCGATCAGGGTGGGATTGATGGCGCGGCCGACGTCATGCGCGGCCGTGATCTTCCTCACCTGCACCGTGCCCAACTCCATGTCCACAGCTACCTCCGCCATGTGCGCTCCGAAACCGAAGACGGCGTAGGGAATTCCCTGGCCTTCCTCGTCCAGGGCGCGCGTAGGCGGATCGAATGTCGCTTCCCGCGTAAGCACGTAGCCATGCTCGTCCAGCGGTAAATCACGAAGCTTGAGCACTTGTTCATTCCCGCGTTCAGCGACCATTACACGCCCATCTCGAAATGTGACGGTGGCAGAGTCGCGGCATTCCGCCAGCCGCACAATGGCGCGCCGCAACTCAGCTCCCGCCAACTGGGCGGCTTTTCCAGTGACGAATGTCTGACGCGATGCCGAAGTTTTCCCGCAATCCGGCGTAATGCTCGTGTCGCCCGAAACGAGGTCGAACAGTTCGATGGGGGCGCCTAGAGCATCGGCGCAGATCTGGGTCACGATCGTGTTCGAGCCCTGTCCGATATCCACTGCTCCCTGGTGAAGCGCGATGCGGCCGTCGGCCTTGAGACCCACTCTCATCGTGGACGGGTTGGGAAGGGAAGTGTTGCCGCAGCCGTACCACATGCCCGCTACTCCCACCCCCTGCCGCACCGGTCCGGCGGGGGCGTTGAATTCCGCGGCCTCGGCCAGTGCCGTCTTCCAGCGTGGTCGCAAAGCCTCCAGGCAGGCGCGGATCCCCACACCTGTTCCCAGTACTTGCCCGGTGACAGTAGGCATTTCGTTGGTGAGCGCATTCAGAATTCGGAACTCCAGCCGGTCCATTCCCAGGCGATTGGCAAGTTCGTCGTATGCTTGCTCCTGCGCGATGGCGGTTTGCGGCACTCCGAATCCGCGAAACGCTCCTGCGGGCACCAGGTTGGTGTGTACGGCGCGTGTGAGCGCGCGGTAGTGCGGAACCAGGTATGGCCCGGAGGCATGCACGGGCACGCGCGCCGCCACCGTCGGCCCCCAGGAGGAATACGCGCCGGTATTGAAGTCGGCATGGAAATCGAGCGCTAGCAGCTTGCCGTCGCGCTTGGCCCCGGCGCGCAGACGCATGCGCGCGGGGTGGCGCTTGGTGGTGGCCAGCATGGACTCAAAACGCGTGTAGACCATGCGCACCGCCTGCCGCAGATGCCATGCGGCCAGCGCGATGAACGGCTGCACTGAGAGGTCGAGCTTGGAGCCGAACCCTCCCCCGACTGCGGTGGGAATGATGCGCACCGCTTGCGGCGGAATGCCCAGGATGCGGGCAATATCGGCGCGGTCCATGTAGGGGGACTGAGTACAGGCCTGGATTTCAACGCTGTCGCCCACGCGCCGCGCCCAGCCCGCTTCCGGCTCAATGTAAGCGTGTTCGACGAATCCGGTCTCGTATTCGCCTTCGACTACGACATCGGCTTCTGCCAGCGCCTTCTCGACATCGCCGCGCACCACTCGCCCGCGCACCAGTACATTGCCTTCGCGATGCTGGTGGATTCGCGGGGCATTTTCCGCCAGGGCTGCTTCCATACTGGTTAGCGCCGGCAAAGGTTTCCACCGTACCGGGAAGCTTGCCGGATCAAGTGTCTCTACCGGTTCGGCTTCGCCCACTACAGCCGCCACTGCTTCACCTCGGAATCTCGCCTCCTTCTCGGCGAAAACCGGCTGATCTGCAAAGGGCGGAATCACTCCATAACAGTTCTGTCCGGGAACATCTCTCGCGGTGAAGACGGCATGGATTCCTGGATTGGCGGCAACAAACGCGTCCAGATCTCCGAAACTGAAATCCGCGCGGTTGTACGGACAGCGAATCGCTCGAGCCACGAGGGCCCCGGCCGGAACCTGATCCGCGCCGAAGATTTCTGTGCCTTCGACCTTTCGCTTGCCATCCAGGCGCACCAGCCGCTTCCCGACCGCCTCCCCGGGCGCGGCCACAATATTCGTGTGCTCGCCGGAGGATGCCTGCAGGATGGCCTCGATGATCTTGCGGTAACCAGTGCAGCGGCACAGCACGCCG
>DATGIY010000772.1:0-2651 GCA_035295475.1 Terriglobales bacterium | reverse complement strand
AGCGCCACCTTTCATGGGCGTGACATTTTTGCCCGTGTCGCCGGTTATCTGAGCAAAGGCGTGGAGCCCGCCAAATTTGGCGAGGAGATTACGGATTTCGTGCGCTTTGCCGCGCCCAAACCGAAAGCGATCAATGAACGGATGTTGCGCGGCGTAGTGCTGAAGGTGGACAAGTTCGGCAATATCGTTACCAACATCACGCCACAGGATGCGCCCGCCCTGTTCCAGTCCAATCCGCCGAAGTTCAAGATCATGGTTGGCGCGCAAGAAGTGAATGAACTCAAGGCTGCCTACGCGGAAGGCGCGCCCGGAAAGGTATTCGCCATCGTGGGCAGCATGGGCTATCTGGAAGTAGCCGCCAACCGCGCCTCCGCCGCTGAAATCCTCGGTGCAAAGAAGGGACTGGAAGTAGGAGTGATCCTGGAGGGCGCCGAAACCGCCAGCCAGCCAACCTCGGGTTAGTAATTTGGCAATTTGTAATTTCTAATTTTGTGTGCGGTTGCCGACACATTACCGATTAGAAATCGCTCAATTAGAAATTCTTCCCTCCGGCCGAGTATAGCGTTCCATCTCTGCAGTCCACTCCAGAAACCGCTGCAGATTGCGGCGCTCCCGCCAGAGAAAGCCCCAGAACTCGAGAAAGCCGATGTGCTGCATTTTGATGCCGCTGTAAGTCTCCATGCGCCAGCGCAGGTAGGGGCTGCGCCAGGGCGCCAGGCGATGGCCGCGAGTGGCCCGCCAGATGAATCGCAGCATGGAGCGCATAGAGGTTTGCTAGGCAGTATAACGTTTGAGGATCGTGGCCCCCGCATTTTGCTCAGGAATTGAAGCCGGGAGCTGAAGAAACGAGGCAGGCGGAAGCTTCACGCCCGCTCGTGTGGTTCGGAAATATCCGCCAGCGGATTATCGAGATTGCTCCACTGGTCGCCCTCCAGCCAGCTCGCTTCCGTATCCGGCATGTAGAGCATGCCGTGTCCCTGCGCGCACACCAGCTCGGTGGCCGCCCAGCAATCCAGCAAAGTGTAGCCGGGACAGCCAACGTGGACAGAAAGGCCTAAACGCCGCAGGCACACGCGGCAGCGCCGCCGCTGATCCTGAATTGCCCAGGACAGGGCGCCGATCGCCAAGACCAGAAACATCCACATGGAAAGCACATTGGACAGCGGCTGCACCGTGCCGGTAAGCAGCACGGAGACGTAGTGCGCCAACTCCAACGCGGCGACAAAGGAAATCAGCAGCACCAGCACCGTCTTGGCCCCGAAAAATGCCCACCACCAGTGCTTGTTGCGCAGTCCCGCCGCGATCTGGCCGAAGTGGCCGCGCGCTACCCATGCCACCAGGATCGAACCCAAAACCGCCAGCAGCAGGAAGAAGAGGTAAGAGTCCAAATCCTGGCGCGCCTGCTTTTTCAGGGACACCACTTGCAACGTGCTATTCACAAAATGATAGCCGGCGTTGTCGGTAACCCGCTGCAGTTCGCGGGTAGCCTGCTGCTCGCTCACCGGCGTAACGAAGCGCGCCACCGCGCCCATGCGATCCACCAGGTTGGCCACTGGCGGATCGGAAGGCTGCAGCAGCGACCATGCCGCGATCGCAGGCGAAATGAAAGAGAACTGGCGCGGCAAAATGCCGATCACCTTCTCCGCCCGTCCGTCCACCTCTGCCTGTTTGCCGAGAATTTGCGGGTCACTGCGGAACTGGTTTTTCCAGGCCTCCGCGCTGAGCAGCACGCATTGGCTGCAGTCCTGGGCATCGGATTCACGGAAGGCCCGTCCCCGGGCCGCATTCACCCCTAAAACGTCAAAAAAGTTGGGCGTTACCTGCGCCGCAAAGCCGGATAGTTCGCCCCGCGAGCCGATAATGCTGCCGCGCTGGAAGGAATAGAGCGCAATCGTCTTCACCAGGGGGCTGCTCTTCCAGGCCTGGGCAACGCGCGACAGCTTGTCGGAGCGAAACCACAGGAAGCGGCCGGCGGGCCTGACCGCGAACAAGGTGCCGGGATCGGTGTAGGGCGAGCGCACCATGGAGCGGACAGCAGGCGCGAAGCCGGTTGCCAACACGACGCCCAGCAGCAAGCTAACCAGGACAGCCAGGCAGAATCCCGGCGAGCGCAGCGCGAAATCAACTCTATGCAGCGTGCGTTCGCGGTTGAACCTCTGCCAGAATGCCTCGGGGAAAAGCCGCCAGCAGAAGCTCAGAACCTCCAAGCGCGTCCCGGGCGTGAGCCGTTCCGACTCTGCCAGAAAGAAAATCCAGTGGTAGATTTCCCGGTCATGGCTTTGGTGCCATTCCGCACGACGATTCGCGGGCACCATCCAACTGGCCAGCCACACCAGCGAGCGGCAGGCATACAGCAAGGCTGCAGGTGGACGCTTCATGCCGGCACTCCCCTGCGGCGGGCCGCCGTCTCTTGGCCGACGAGGTGGCGCAGCAGTGGGTAACGCTGCTGCAGGCTATGCAGGGCGGTACTGCCGGCGCGAGTCAGTCTGTAGTATTTGCGCGCGGGCCTCTGCTTGGCGGTGGAAGACTCTTCCCATCGCGACACGATCAGCCGCTCCTGCTCCAGGCGCCGTAAAGCCGGATACACGGTGCCGCTGGGCAGGCCGGTTACATCCATTACGTCGAAGCCGTAATGATGCGCCGCGCCTATG
>DATGIY010000771.1:0-3874 GCA_035295475.1 Terriglobales bacterium | reverse complement strand
AGCTCAACGCTCGCCCTGAAATTCGCGGCGCCTTCGCCCGCAAGCACCCCATTCACTTTTACGACACCACCTTGCGCGACGGTGAGCAAACCGTGGGCGTGGTGCTTTCGCCCCAGCAGAAGCTGGAAATCGCCCGCAAGTTGGACGAATTAGGCGTGACCCGCATCGAGGCGGGCTTCCCGCGCGTTTCCACCGAGGATGCTGAAGCCATCAGCCTGATGTCCCAGGCCGGTCTGAAAGCCGAGCTCTGGGGCTTCTCGCGGGCGGTAAAGGCCGATCTGGAAGAACTAGTGCGCCTCGGTGTTCGCGCCACCATCATCGAGGCTCCTACCAGCGACATCAAGCTCAAGGCCTATGGCATCTCTCGTGACGAGGTGCTGCGCCGCGTGCGCGAGGCCATTGCCTTCGCCCGTCAGAATGCCATCACCGTCGCCTTCTTCGCCGTGGACGGCACCCGCACCGGCCTGGACTTCCTTAAGCAGGTCTACCTCGCTGCCCTCGAAGCCGGCGCCGCCGAACTGGTTGTGGTCGATACCATCGGTGCTTGCGGTCCCGAAGCGGCGGAACTTCTTACCCGTGAAGTGTGCGCCTGGGCGGGTTCGAGCATTCCTGTGCACTGGCACGGCCACAACGATTTCGGCCTCGGCACCGCCTCCGCCATTGCCGCCGTCCGCGGCGGCGCCACCTGGGTGCAGGGCACCATCAACGGCATGGGCGAGCGCGCCGGTAACGCCGATATCGCTGAAATTGCCCTGGCCCTTCGCTGCCTTTACGACGTTCCCGTGGCCATGGACCTCACCAAAGTTCGCGAAGTGTCGCAAGCTGTCTGCCGCGCCGCTGGATATCAACTGGAAGCCTGGAAACCGCTCGTCGGCGAAAATCTCTTCACCCGCGAAAGCGGCGCCGTGGCCAGCCAGTTCCACATCCCGGAGGCGATTGAACCCTACTCCGCCACCCTGGTCTCTGCTGATCGCCGCATCGTGCTGGGAAAAAAGAGCGGCCTCGACAGCATTGACTTGAAAGCCCGCGAACTGGGCCTGGAGATTTCCGCAGACGCTCGCGCCGCCATCCTGGCCGAAGTGAAAAAGCGCGCCATCGCCAAGCGCAGTCTGCTCACCGACACCGAGTTCCGCCAGATCGTGGCGGAATTCGCTGCAAAAAAAATTAAAGTGTCATCCTGAGCGAGCGCGAGCTGAGCGCGGCGGAACGAGCGCGAGTCGAAGGACCTTGCATTTCCGGTTTGAATTCCGGTCTTCTATGTCTCCGCGGTGAATCACTCTTTGGCCGACGCCGCCGCGCCCTTGAAGTGCGGCAGCACCGCCTCGCCAAACAGCTTGGCTTGGCCTTCGCGATCAGCTCCCCAGAGTTCCAGGAGAATGTGCGTGCATCCGGCCTCGCGATATTGCTCGATGGCCGCAATGCAATCTTCAGGTGTTCCCGCTATGGGACAAACTTTGCGCAAAATCTCATCTGTCACCGCCCGTGTTGCCGCTTTGCGGCCCCAGCGCTCCATCCCGTCCGCAATGGGTTGAATCTCTTCAAAGCTAAGCCCGGCGTTTTGCAAAATCATGTCGGCAGAGCCACGAATGTTCTGCACTTTGTTGGCCAGATACATGGCCGCCATCTCCCGTGCTCCTTCGCGCCCTTTCTGACGATCCCTGGCGATGCTGCCTACCACCACTGAACCCAGATCCAGGGACCCCGGATCACGACCCGCCTTGCGCGCGCCCTCCTCCAGGTTCTGGCGCGAGTAGCGTACAAATCCCGGCGTGGTGATGCTGGCGGTGAGCAGGCCATCGTAATGCGAGCCCGCCAGACGCTGTAGCACCGGACCGGTGGCTCCGATATAAGTGGGTGGCATCCAGCGCGGGGTCGAGGCATCTTCCTTCAGCGGCGGCACCATGGCGGTAAAAGCCTGGCCCTTGTAGTCGAGCGCTTTGCCCAGCAGCACCCCTTTCACGATCTCGATGCTTTCCCGCATGACCACGGCCGGCGACGCCTCTTTGCCTTTCTCACCTTCTCCGATCTCCTTCATGAAGATCTTGGAAGCGCCCAGGCCTAGCAGGAAGCGGCCTTCGCCCGCTGTTTCCTGCAGCACCCGCGCCTCCATGGCGATCTGCACCGGATGACGCGTGTACGGCGAAATGATGCCCCACCCGATGGGAATGCGCCTGGTTTCGCGCGCGATAATGGCGGTGACCGCGGTGGATGAGCGCGCCTCCATGGAATGCTTGCGCCACCAGGGATACGCTTCCGCCAGCCAAAAGGCGTCAAAACCCGCCTCTTCGCAAGCTTTCGCCATGCCTACCGTCTCCTCCAGCGGCTCCATGCTCAACTGCAGCACCCCTATGCGAAACGGCACGCTCATGCGGGTTCCCTCTTTCTCATGATTTCAGAATAGCAATTCAGGGGGTATATTCCGGACCCTCGCCCAGAATTCTATTTCCTCTTGTAGCAATCGGTTATACGCGAAATGATGCTGGCGCTACTTGACACCCTGACTACCGGCTGCCGATTCCCGGCTCTGCTCCCGCTCTTCTTCCCACGAGCGCTCCAGGCCTTTGATCAGCGCCCACATAGCTTGGTTCAGCGGCGTGGGTACGCCTGTTTTTTCGCCCCACTGCACGATAGCGCCATTCATGAAGTCCACTTCCGTCTGCCGCTTGGCCAGCACGTCCTGCAGCATGCTGGCTTTGTGCCGGCCAGGGGCGTTGGCGCCTTTCATGACCAGGTCCCAGGGCTCGCCGTGTAATTCGATCCCCAGCGCCTTGGCCACCGCCTTGCCTTCTGCGATCAGATCTTTGAACAGCTGGCCTGTAGGCGGCAGAAATGTGGCCGCCCCGTGGTGCAGCAATGTCAGCGCGCCCACCGGATTGGTGGAAGCGTTGAAGATCAGCTTCGTCCACTGCGCCCCGCGTGCGTCCGGAAGCGCAATTGTGTTCATGCCCGCGGCAGTAAGCATCCCCGCCAGCTCTTCCACCCGCGACATAGGCGTATTGGTCGGCTCAAATGGGCCGATCCAGGTATCGCCCTTGATGTCGTAGCCGATGTGTCCAGGCTCCACGGGGTGCCCGGCGGGAAAGGTAGTGCCGCGGATCACGTACTTCACATGTTCGGCAATGATCTCTTCGTTACCCACGCCGTTCTGCACCGAGCACACCGCGCTGTTGTCATCGAACGCCCGTGCGGCTTGGGCGATCGCCGACCGCGTATGAATGCTCTTGGTCGCGACAATGCCATAATCGCAGCGTGGAATCTCGGCCGCATCGCTGGTGGCTCTCAGGCGGGCGGTAAAGTCGGCCGCGCCCGAAAGCCGCAGGCCGCGTTGCCGGATCGCCTCCACGTGCGGTTTCCACACGTCATAAGCCCAGACCTCATGCTGGCCGGAACGCGCCAGGTGCGCGGCAAACAAGCTGCCTACCGCGCCGCAACCTACAATGCAGATTTTCATAGTAGTTCTCGGTACCCACTATCCATTGCCCGGTTCAACCCAGCTCGCGGCATGGCTTTCTGGGAACTGGGTATTAGGTATGGGCAACTTCAGCGCGCGTTTCCTTGCCGCTGAAGAACTTCCATGGCACATCGGCCAGGCACTCGCCTTCGGTTTTGCCGATACGATATGTGTCCTGCGTGTACAGGCAAACCTTGCCATCTTTATCCACCACCTGGGGGTGCAGCGAAAAAATCATGTTCTCGCGCAGCGGAACCTCGGCCTTGGCGCCGATGGCGGGATGCTCGATCATGGTGGCGCCGATCGAGTGTCCGGACAGGTGGCCAAGGGCGAAGCCGTGCCGGGCAAAAGTGTCGGCCACCGCGCTATGCACGGTGCTGGCCAATTCGCCTTCGCGCATCAGCTTGCGAGCCGCTTCCAACG
>DATGIY010000770.1:0-9166 GCA_035295475.1 Terriglobales bacterium | reverse complement strand
AGTCGCAAAGCGGAGTAAGGACTAATGGCAGACGAATCAAAAACAGCGGGGGGAATGCTTGGGCATCTCCCTCCCTGGCCACGCAAACCGCTGAATAATTCAGTAATCGCCATGGAGCAGGCCTACCGCCAGCGCAAAGGCTTGCCCGCATTGACCGAGCCCGAAGTGGAAGCCTTGAAGGCCGGCGTGCCTATGCCCTGGGAGGCGGGCGGCGCGGGCGCCACAGCGGCGGCCCCGGCGGCGGCGAGCACGGCCACGGCGGCACAACCAGCGGCACCCGCGGTAGCCGCGGCGGTGGCCGAGCCACCCAGCGGCTCCGCCGGCATGACTGAAACCGTCAAAGCGCTACTGGCTTCCTACCCAAAATGGAACAAGTCGACGGTGGCGGCCGAGCAGGCGCGCCGGAAACGCAAAGGACTGGCTCTGCTCACGGACGCGGAAGTGGCAGCTCTGACCGGCGAAGCACCCGCGGCTGCTCCCGCGCCAGCCCCGGCAGCGGCCCCAGTAGCCGCCGTGGCCACCCCTGCTCCGACCAGACCGGCAGTGGTTCCTCGTGCGGCAGCAGCAGTGGCTCCGGCCGCAGTTCCCCCCATTGCTCGCCAGGGCGCCGCGGTTCGCTACGTAGGGACACCGGCGGTCGGCACCTCAAAGGCTGCGGCTGCCGGCGGCGTGGCCACGGCAGGCCCGGAGGACAACGACATTGACCGGCAGCGACGGCGCTTTGTCTGGAGCTGCGTGGCAGCTTTCCTGGGCGCATGGTTTATTGCCTTCTTCCGCTTTTTCCTGCCGCGCACGCTTTTTGAACCCAGTACCGTATTCAAGATCGGTCCGCCTTCCGATTACGCATTGGGCGTCGACGAAAAGTGGCTGCAGAAATACCGCATCTGGGTGGACCGCCGGCCAGACCGCTTGTTCATTATCTACGCCCGCTGTACGCACCTGGGATGCACGCCCGATTGGAAGCCGGCGGAACACAAGTTCAAGTGCCCGTGCCACGGCAGCGGCTATGACGACGAGGGCATCAACTTCGAAGGTCCGGCGCCGCGGCCGATGGACCGAGCGCACATTGAAGTTGCTCCCGATGGGCAGATCCTGGTGGACACGTCGCACTTGTACTCCTGGCCGAAAGGCCAGCCGAGCCAGTTCAACGATCCGGGAGCGTACCTGCCGGTGTAGGGGACAAAACACCAGGTCCTTCGACTCGCAGTCGCCGGCTCGCGCTTCGCTCGGAAGACAGAGATCAATAGAGGGCAATATGGCTGAAGACAACAACCAAAATGGCCAGAATGGCAATGGCAACGGCAGCCAAAATGGCGGCGGAGTAAAACTGCTGTCCAAGGTGCGTACCAAGGTGGTGGCGGGCGTCAAAGAGGACGTTCAACTGCTCAAGGTGGATCTGCCGGCCAAGGCCAAAGAGCAGGTGGAACTGGTTAAGGACCCGACCAAGACCCAGGTCTACACCTCGATCTTCCGCCACAAACACGATGACACGCCGCGCAATCGCGCTCTCGGCGTGTTGTCCAACGTGTTCCTGCACCTGCACCCGGCCAAGATCAACCGCGACTCCGTGCGCTACAGCTACACCTGGGGCATGGGTGGCATTACCTTCTACCTCTTTATAGTGCTGACCTTCACCGGGGTGCTGCTGATGTTCTATTACCACCCGGAAAAGGTGCAGGCCTTCCGCGACGTGCTCTACCTGGAGCACGACGTGCCCTTCGGCAAGTTGCTGCGCAACATGCATCGCTGGGCGGCGCACCTGATGGTCATCTGCGTGTGGCTGCACATGTACCGGGTGTTTCTCACCGGGTCATACAAGAAACCACGAGAATTTAACTGGAACGTGGGCGTGATCCTGCTGGTGCTGACCCTGCTGCTGTCCTTCACCGGCTACCTGCTGCCCGACGATCAGCTGGGCTTCTGGGCGGTCACGGTGGGCACCAATATGGCGCGCGCCACGCCGCTGCTGGGGCATGAAGGGCCATTCGGGCACCAGTTGGGCATGACTCCCTACAATGACATACGTTTCGGACTGCTGGGCGGGTCGATTGTGGATGCCAATGCCCTGCTGCGTTCTTACATCTGGCATTGCATCGGCATTCCTATCGTGGCCTCGATTTTCATGATCGTGCACTTCTGGCGAGTAAGAAAAGATGGCGGCATCTCCGGGCCCGCGCCTGTGATGCTGGAATCGGAAGTCAAGGAGCCGCGCGGCACCAAGGCGGCGCACGCATAGACAGTTTCCAGTTTCGAGTTTCAAGTTTCGCGGGAAAGTTTTTCTGAAACTTGAAACCAGAAACTTGAAACTGGTTCAGGGAGGTTCTATGGATTGGCATCAGCTGTGGGAGATCGTATCCGCACCTGACAACGTGCCTATCGTGGCGCTGGTTCCGCTGCTCATATTTTTCACTACGCTGGCGGTGAAGCAGGCCCGTGCCAACGACAAGCTGATCGCCGAACTGGAAGCTAATCCGCAGGAAGCTAAGACACGTTACCGCAAAACTTGGCCCTTCAAGCCCGGGTGGCAGAAGGAGGTACACGTTTGGCCTTTCCTGCTGCGGGTGGAATTTCTCGCCGCCATTATCGTTACCGCGATCCTGATGGTGTGGTCGATTACGCTAAACGCACCCCTGGAAGAGCCTTCCAACCCCAACGTGACCATGAATCCAGCCAAGGCGCCCTGGTACTTCCTGGGACTGCAGGAAATGCTGGTTTATTTCGATCCCTGGATCGCGGGCGTGGTCATGCCGACCCTGATTATTGTGGGCCTGATGGTTGTTCCCTACATCGATACCAATCCGCTGGGCAACGGATATTACACGCTGCGGCAACGACGTTTCTCGATCGGAACGTTCGCTTTCGGGTTCCTGTTCCTGTGGGTGACCATGATCCTGATCGGCACGTTCATCCGGGGGCCAGGATGGCAGTGGTTCTGGCCAGGACAAACCTGGGACCATAGCCGCCTGATCTACGAGGTGAATCGCGATCTGCCGGATCTGTTCGGCATCACCTCGAACATGGGCAAGGCGGTGTTTGGAGCCGTCGTGGTCGGGGGCTACTACCTTCTGGGCGGGTTCATTGTGTTTGCCCTGTTTCGGCGCTACCAGCCGAAGGACTACCGGCGCATGAGCCTGTTGCAGTATTCCATCATGGTGTTCTTCCTGCTGACCATGTTCGGCTTGCCGATCAAGATGGTCATCAGGCACGCCATGCACATTAAATACGTGTGGATAACGCCGTACTTCAACATCTGAGGAGGCGACGGTGCCGGAGCTACCCACGCCTGACGATGATCCGATAACCAGTAAGTCGTACGCGCTGTATTACGCGGTCGCAACCGCCGTGCTCGTGGCCTCGTTGTTCTGGGCGTTATGGGACGAGGCCTACGGCCAGCGGCCCTGGAAACGCTATCAGGAAGTGTTCCAGCAGCGCTACACCGCATTCTTGAAGACGGCGCGCCTGCGGTCCAGCCAGGCGCAGAAGGAAGTAGAGTCCAACCCCGACTACCAGAAACTGGAGGAGCAGTACAAGCAGGCGTCCGCGCAGGCGACTCCCCAGATCAATCAACTGCACCAGCGCATCAGCGACTTGAGCGCGCAGATCCTGGCCGTGCAGAACGTGTTCACCGACAAACGCGCCTACGTGAGCGCGGAAACTTACGACATCGAAACCGACACCAGTGCTTCGTCCAAGCGCAGCAAGGAGCGCTCCCTACAGAAATGGGAGCAGCAGTTGTTCACGGTGGTGTTCCCCGACGGCAGCAGAAAGAAGTACAATTTCGCGCAACTGGAAGCGGAGTACAACGGCCTCAAGGACCAGCGCACCGCGGCCAATAGTCAACTCGGGGACGTTCTCAAACCCATTACCGCCATCAAGACCGAAATGGATCAGTATGTCTCCGACCATATGGTCACGCTGACCCCCTCACAGGTAACCGGGCTGGAGAACAAGGTCGAGGACCTGTCGCCGGCGATTCACCAGATCGTCATTCCCGATCCGCGCAACAGCGGCAATCCCATCATGGTGGACCGCTGCGAGTCCTGCCATTTAGGCATCCGCGAACCTTTGAAGCTGACGGCAGCCGATATGGCGGCTCCGGGGCAAAAACCCGATAAGTACGCGCGCGCCTTCGTCAGCCACCCGGACATGGAACTGCTGCAGATTCATGATCCGGAAAAATTCGGCTGCACCACTTGCCATCAGGGAAACGGCCGCGCTACCACCAGCATGGTAAAAGCGCACGGCACCTACGAGCACTGGCTGTGGCCGATCTTCCCAAAAGAGAATGCCGAAGCGGGCTGCCAGAACTGCCACTCCCGCGACATGGTGCTGATCAGCGGCAATGCGGGACAGATCATCAGCGAAGGCAAGTTTCTCTTTGAACAGCGCGGCTGCATGGGCTGCCACAAGTACGAGGGGTACAACAGCGAGCCGGAAGACCTGCGGGCCACGGACACGAAAATCAAGCAGCTGGAACAGCAGAAGATCGACAACCTGAAGATGGCCGCCGAGTACACCCACGAAGGCGACCAGGCACCCGACAACACTACCGCCAATCTTCTCTACACAAAGGCGGAGACTCTGAAGGTAGATAACAGCAAGATCGATGGCCAGATTCATCAGCTCGACCTGCAGACCCGTGACCTGATGCGCGACATGAAGAAGGTCGGGCCTAATCTGAAGGAAATCCGCGCCAAGCTGAATCGCAATTGGATTCCAGTGTGGCTGCACAAGCCTACCGACTTCCGGCCCACCACCAAGATGCCGAATTTCCGGCTGAACGATGAGCAGATCCATTCCATCGCCGCTTACTTATGGCAGAGCGCTCTTAAAGACCCCCTGCCGCATGCGGCGCCCGGCGATCCGGTGCGCGGTAAAGAACTGTTTGAAACCCGCGGCTGCATGGCCTGCCACTCCATTGGCGAGGGCGATCAGGCGCAGGGCGGGGATTTTGCTGCCAACCTGACGCGAATCGGCGAGAAGGTCAACTACGACTACCTGGTGCGGTGGGTGCATAATCCGCGGCAGCGCATCCGTCCCTATTGCCCATACGAAAAGAAGGACATTGGGCCCGAGGACTACGCCAAGCACGGTCTGCCTTATGTTTTCGATCTCGACCATACGACCTGCCCCAACGACGGTCACGAACTGCAGGTACAGAACATGACCGTCATGCCCAGCCTGCGTTTGAGTCAGCAGGACGCGCAGGACGTGGCCACTTACCTGATGACGCTCAAGGAGAAGGATCCGAAGTCCTATGCTGACGCCTCCTACATGGACGATCCCAAGCTGAAGGCGGAGGGCGAAAAGTGGATTCGCCAGTTCGGCTGCGCCGGCTGTCACGAAATTTCCGGCTTTGAGGATGAGCGCGGCATCGGCACCGAGCTGACACAGGAAGGAAGCAAGCCTATTGAACGCCTTGACTTCGCTCTGTTCACCGACATGGCGCAGCGGGGCGAAGGCGAACCCATCACCGATCCGGTGGACCGCGCACGCCTGCCCGAAGGTCCCGCCAAAAAACCCTGGTACACCTTGAAGGGGTTCTTCGAGCACAAGCTGGCCGAACCCAATATTTTCGACAAGGGCATGATCAAGGCGGAAACCGACAAACTGCGCATGCCTAACCCACACCTGACGCCGGAGCAGATTCGCGCCCTCACCACGTTCCTGATGGGCAGCGAAGATACCTCCGCGATTCCTGCCAGCTTCCAATATGACCCCGAGGACTCGCGGCGCGATATTCAGGAAGGCTGGTGGATTGTCCGCAAATACAATTGCATGGGCTGCCATCAGTTCTATCCCGGACAGCAGACCGTGCTCATGGGCCTGAAGCGTTACCAGGATCCCGACTGGAAAGACCAACTGCCGCCTAAGCTGCTCACCGAGGGAGCCCGGGTAAGCCCACAGTGGTTGACCAGGTTCCTGGCCAATCCGGCGCTCAGCACGACCGACACTAATCGCAATGGCGTGCGCCCTTATCTCAAAGTGCACATGCCGACTTTCTTCTTATCGGATCACGAGATTCGTACCCTGGTGCGCTTCTTCCAGGCGCTTTCCAAGCAGCCGATACCGTACATTCCGGAACAGGTGCCGGTACTGACCTCCAAGGAGACCGACATGGCGCGCAGCCTGTTCACCAGTCAAGCGGCGCCGTGTCTGAAATGTCATGCCACCGGCGATCCGCAACACGACAAATTCGCCACCGCGCCCAACTTCCTTTTGGCCAAGGACCGCCTAAAGCCGAACTGGGTGGAGCGCTGGCTGCTCGATCCGCAGGCGATCAGCCCGGGAACATCCATGCCTTCCGGCCTGTTCCGCCAGCAAAGCGGGCACTGGGTATTCGCGGGACCGACTCCGCCAACATTCCAGGGATATCAGCAGGATCAAAACGAACTGCTCATGCGCTACATCTTCCAATTAACCCCGGAAGAGCAACATCGCCTTACCAGCATGATGCCCCGCACGGCCGCTCCGGCAAAGAAGGCTTCTAACCGGGCCCCGCGAAGCGACAAACGACAGACGAGCGCGCTGGTCGCGCCGACCAGCCCCCTGGAGGCTGCTTCGCGGCGCGGTTCGCGCTAAGATAATAGGTTTGTATAGGGCTCGTTCAAACCTTCAGAAAGGGTGCAACGACGTCATGAATAAAAAACTCGCCATTGCCATTACAGGATTCATTGTCCTGCTCGCACTTGCGTTACTGACTGCCTGCAGCAAAAAGCAGGCCAGTAATGAAGAAGAGCAGAGCGCCGCTACTCCCAAAGCAACCGCCACCATCGACCCCAGCACCGTGGGTAGCGTGCAGGGCACAATCAAATTCGACGGGGTGGCTCCTAAGCCGGTGAAGATTGACATGAGTCAGGATCCGGCTTGCAAGGGTGCTAACACTTCCGAAGATCTCGTTGTGGATAGCGGCAACCTGGCCAACGTCTTCGTCTACGTGAAGGATGGCTTGGACAACTACTCATTCGAACCTCCCAAGGATCCGGCGAAGATCAACCAGGAAGGCTGCCGCTATCATCCCCACGTGCTGGGCGTCATGACGGGCCAAACTGTGGAAGTCATCAACGACGATCCCACCACGCATAACATCCATCCCACCCCCAAGGACAACCGGGAGTGGAATGAGTCCCAGCCACCCAAGGCGGCTCCCATTGACAAGAGCTTTGCTCGCCAGGAAATCATGCTGCCGGTGAAGTGCAACCAGCACCCCTGGATGAAGATGTACATCAGCGTGGTGAAGACGCCCTTCTACGCGGTGACCGACAAGGACGGCAAGTTTGAGATCAAGGGCTTGCCTCCGGGAACTTACACCTTGGCGGCCGTACAGGAAAAACTGGGCGAGCAGGACCAGAAAATCACCATTGCGCCCAAGGGAAGCCAGACCGTGGACTTCACGTTCAAGCCCGGTTCGGCGCCCGCGGCGGGCATGGGCGACTAACGATCTGGTAGAATCGTCAGTCCTGAGTGGGCCGGCGTACCGGCCCACTCGCTATTCTTTTGCGAATGGCCGGCACTCTCACCGGCACGCAAATCCGCGGTGTGGGGCCGCTGCATTTCGGAACACGGGGACCAAGGAGTCTTCTCTGAACTCTTCGCCAACACCCTACAACCGGGCTCACCATCGCTTTTGTGTTGCGGTCGCGTGCGCAACGTTTTTGCTGATTATTGCCGGAGCCTTGGTCACCAGCAATGATGCCGGGCTTTCGGTGCCCGACTGGCCTACCTCTTTTGGCTCCCTGTATAAGCTGCCGCACATGGTGGGTGGGGTGAAATTTGAGCATGGCCATCGCATGGTGGCGGAACTCATCGGTTTGCTCACCATCATTCTCGCGGTTTGGACCTGGCGAGCGGATCATCGCTCCTGGGTCCGTAAGCTGGGCGTCGCGGCCCTGGCAACCGTCATCGCGCAAGGGATTCTGGGCGGGATCACGGTTCTGTTTTATCTGCCTCCCGCGGTCTCCACGGCTCATGCCACCCTGGCCCAGACTTTTTTCTGCCTCGTAGTGCTGCTGGCGGTTGTGACCGGTCGAGATTGGGTAGAAAGGCCTTCGGCTCAGATCCCGCGGCGGCGCCGCATTTCCCTGACCACACTCGCTACTCTGGCGGCGGCGGCGGTTTATGTGCAGCTGATTCTGGGAGCTGGATTCCGCCACTCCGGCATCAAGCTGCTGCCTCACCTTATCAGCGCCGTCATGGTAACCGTGCTGGTGCTGTGGACCATTACCCGCGTTCTGACGAATCATTCGCATGTGGATTCCCTGCGGCGTCCCGCTATCGTACTGATGGCATTGCTGGTAACCCAATTGGGGCTGGGCTTCGCAGCGTACCTCACCCGCGTGCAATGGGGACAGAACGCGGTGCAGCCGGAAATGCCCATGGTGGTTTCCACGGTTGCCCATGTCGCCGTGGGAGCGCTGGTACTGGCGACAGCAGTCACGCTGGCCGTGCAGAGCTGGCGGCACGTCGCACGATCGCATCGGGAGGAAAAAAGCGTGTCTCCTGTCCAGTTAGGGAAGGCCGTCAACGCATGAGTATCGCCAGCCAACCATTCCCGCACGAACACGAGCCAGGTCTTGCCGCACCCCGCGGCGAACTGGCACTTTCTCGGGCAGGAGTTTCCGGTCTCCTCCAAGACTACGGAGAACTGACCAAAGCCGGGGTCACCTCGCTGATCATGATGACGGCCTGGTGGGGATACTATTTCGGCAGCTTCAAATCGGGCGTTTCCTCGATCTCCTGGACGCTGGTCTCCGCAGTGATAGGTATTGGGCTGGTTGCCGCCGGCACCGCGGCGTTCAACGAGGTTTTTGAGCGGGAAACCGACGCCCACATGCGGCGCACGGCCATGCGACCGCTGCCGGCTAAGCGCATGAGCACGTTCCATGCGGCGGCGGCGGGCGGTCTGATGGTGGTGGCAGGGACGCTGTACCTGGCGCTGGCCACAAACCTTTTGACTAGCGCCCTCACCCTGGCCACTTCCCTTACTTATCTCGCGGCCTACACCCCGCTCAAGAAGGTTCATCCCGTCTGCACTTTTGTCGGCGCCTTTCCCGGCGCTATGCCCGGAGTTTTGGGCTGGACGGCGGCTCGCGGACGCCTCCAGTGGGAGGCGCTGGCGCTTTTCGGCATCGTTTTCCTGTGGCAGTTCCCCCATTTCTATTCGATC
>DATGIY010000769.1:0-2465 GCA_035295475.1 Terriglobales bacterium | reverse complement strand
ACACCGATCCGCACCACACGGATGTGGGCAATTACGTTTACAACGCCACCAGTTGTTATTCCTGCCATCCCACGGGGCAAGGTGGCGGTTAACGTGCCTATCAGATCGGTTGCATGCGGAATGAATCCAGTGATCGTTGTTTATTTTTGCCGGCGCGGGAGATCGGCGGCCGCAAGCGGAGCAGAGAAGTGCGCCCGCAACTAGACATCCTCTTCCGCTGCCTGTGTTTTTTGCCCATGCTGGCTGCTTTGGCGACCTCCGCCAGCGCCGCCGATTCACCGGCCACGATCAAGCGCGTGCTGGTGTCGCACCATGGCGCGCAGGTGGAAGTCAGAATTCTGCTTAGCCGTCCGGTGACGCCACAGATGATGACCGCCACCGGTCCCGAGCGGGTACTTCTCGATTTTCCCGATACCAGTTCGAGCCCCCATCAGCACCGCGTGGAAGTAAACAAGGACGGCGTGAAAGCTGTGCGCTTCGGCTTGAACCAATCGAGTCCGCCCATTACCCGGTTGGTTGTGGACCTGGAGCGGACCGGAAAATACGAGATAACACCTGCGGGTAATGAAATCGTTCTGACCGTGACGCCTGGTCCGCCCGCCATCGCTTCCGGCGCGGTTGATGCTAAGCCCGCGCACAAACACGTTGGTCCACCGGCGGCGGCGAATGGCCCGTGGATCCATCTGTCAGGCCAGCAGAACACCGCGGCAGCCTCGGCAACACCCGCCACGACCCCTCTGCCGCCCCCAGTGGAATCGCATACGCTGCCGCCATCTCCCCCGGTGTCGCCCGCTCCGCAACCCGTCACACCGCGGCAAACGGTAGCGCAATCCTTTCCATCCGGGGTCCCGGCACCAGCGGCAGGCTCACAAACTAACTCCGGCGTTCCCGCGCAGAATGCTATTGCCGCACAACCTGCGGGTATAGCCGGCTCGAACAAGGGCTCCTCGCCTGCAAGCAGCAATACCCCATCGCCGATTGCCGCGGTGAATCCGTCTTCCGGGTCAAGCGTCGCCACAGCAGTCAAATCCCAAAGCAATGAACAGCCCGCCGCGGCGCCGGCGCCCTCGGCCATGGCAAGCAGTTCAGCCGTTGCCATGAACACTCCTGCTGTCCCGGAGCCAATCTCGGCATCGCCGGAATCTCCCGCCAAGGCCAACGCCGACATTCGCACTGTCTTTCGCGTGAAATATGTTGCCGATGGAGCTGTCTACCTGGACGGCGGGCGGGCCGATGGCCTGGCGGAAGGCGTTGCCCTGGTCATCAAGAACAACAGCCCGCTGGCCCCGCCGAAGGCTCAGCCGGCGGTTTCACCGAGCGCCGGATCCACTCCGGCTCCGGATACGGCAATCACGGCACACCTGAAAGTCATTTCCGTCGCTCAGAACTCAGCGGTATGCGAAATCGGGACGTCAACGCAAGACGTCAAGCCGGGCGATCTGGCATATCTGGCGTCAGCCGATGCGGAAGCTTTGGTGCAGCAGCGCGCTTTGAGCAGCACCCGAGTTTATCCCCAGGTGATCACCTTCACCCAAGGCGACCCCATGGATGAAGAAGTTCGCGATGAGGTGCCGCGTCCGCCATTGCCGGAAATCAACCGTACTCGCATGCGTATTGGCTTTGATTATGGCGGGATCAGCAGCCGCGGCGCCTCCGCGATGACCAGTTCACAATTTGGAATGGTGATCCGCACCGATATGACGCGCATCGGCGGCACCTACTGGAACCTGCGCGGCTACTGGCGAGGACGCTTAAATTCCCAGTCCTCCGCCGGCCAGCCCACGCTGCAGGATCTGCTCAATCGCACCTACACCATCGGGCTGACCTACGACAATCCCCAATCGCACTGGGTGGCAGGCGTGGGCCGGCTGTACCTGCCCTGGGCCAACAGCCTGGACGTGATTGATGGCGGGTACGCGGGCCGCCGCTTTGGCAAATCAGTGACCGCGGGCATTTTTGCCGGCTCCACCCCCGATCCAACTTCGTGGTCTTACAACCCGAACCAGCGCATCGCCGGCTCCTTTATCAACTTCGAGGGCGGTGCTTACGATGGCTTCCACTACACCAGCACTTCCGGCGTCGGCGTGAGCACCCTGTTATGGCAAGTGAATAAGCCCTTCATATTTTTCGAAAACGGGGTTTCTTATAAGAGATTTATTTCCGTTTATGAGTCCCTCCAGGCAGACAAGCCCAAGGGAACGCCGGCGGTCCCCAGCCCAGGGGCGGGTATCAGCCGCAGCTACGTGACCGTGAGCGTGCAGCCGATCGAACGCCTGTCGCTGACTTTCAACCACAACTACTTTCGCGATGTGCCCACTTACAATTTGAGCCTGGTCGGCACCGGTCTGCTCGACCAGGTTCTATTTCAAGGCTTCAGCGTCGGCGCCCGTTTAGAAACAGTAAAGAAGATATACATTTACACAGAGCAGGGCCGCAGCACCCGTTCCGGCGACAGCGGTAGTTCC
>DATGIY010000768.1:0-6994 GCA_035295475.1 Terriglobales bacterium | reverse complement strand
GCCTGAGAGGAAGCGCAGCGCGGCGCCAGACCAAGGCTCAGGGCCAGGCCTGCGAGCGCTATCAGTTTAACGATACTCCGCACCCGCCATCCCCGTTTCTGTCGCAGGCCGCCCGACTTCGCCGATCGGAACGATCCCGCCTAAGGAGTCACGTCGTGCTGTACCTCCAGCTGATCCAGCACGTCAAAATCAGCATAGAGGTCATGGTTCTTGTCCAGGGCCTGCAGATCACCCACCGCGGTGCCGGGCTGAGCGGTGACATTCATTTCCCAGGAAGTTACCGCGCTGGGGCTGTTGTTCAAGCTCTGACCGCCGAAGAACAAACTCACCCCCACGAAAAACAGGGCTGCCAGCGATCCGGCCAGCGCCGGCTTGCGCAGCCACGCCAGCCAGCTCCGCGCGGGAGCAGAAGCCATCTCCTCGCGCAGACGGGCATAAAGACGAGTCTCGAAATAGGGTGAGGGCTCCGGCGCCTGCCATTCATCCAGCAAGGCCAGTGTGCGGCGCAGAGTTTCCAGCTGGGTCGTGCACTGCGGGCACTCGCGCAGGTGAGCCTGCGTCTCGGCCGACATGGCGGCGACCCCGCTCGCCACATCGGGTAGAAATTCACGTACTTCATTGCAATTCATATTCGCCAACCTAAACAAAATCTTTCAGCTTTTCGCGCAAACTCTCGTAAGCCCGAAACAGAAGCGACTTGGTCGCGGACTCGCTCAGGTGCAGGACCTCGGCAATCTGCCGGTAATCCATGCCCTGATATTTGTGCATGACCACCGCCAGCCGCTGCCGCTCGGGCAAAGCCTGTACGTGGCTGCGAATGGCCGCCAGGCGCTCCCGGCGCAGAATGTTCTCCTCGACGTTGGGGGTAGCGTCGGGCAGATCGGGCATCAGCCCGGTCTCGGCGTCCGGCTCGTCCAGGCTCATGCTTACTTCGGGACGCTCGTGACGCGTATCGCGCGCGTGATTCACCGCCAGGTTAGTCGCGATGCGATATAACCAGGTCGTGAATTTCGCGTTGGCCGCGTACGTCTCGCGGGAGCGATACACGCGCAGAAAAACTTCCTGCGCCAGATCCTCCGCTACCGCCTGGTTGCGCACCATGCGATACATGAAGCTCAGCATGGGGCGGCGATATTTCTGCACCAGATAGGCGAAGGCGGCTTCGTCTCCCGCCCTGACCCGCAGCATCACCTCGGCATCCGTCAGACCCTCGAGCAAGCCGGGTGCAGGGACCGGCGGCGCAATTTCCTGGCGGTCTAGACTCGCCATGCCAGGCAGACGCGGCGCCATGGCAACGCTGGTCACACTAGGAGAAACCCGTTCCCCAGCAGAAAGTTGCGGCGAAATTTCGCTTTCCGGGGAGCTCTGGCCGTTGCTTTTGGCTGAAGCGGGCTCCGCGGGGCGGGATGAGGATTGGATAGGGCGTTCGCTGCCCATTACTTTAGGAACCTGCGGCCCAGTTACCTGGGCTAAGTTGCCGTCCGATAAAGGCTATCACGGAGGCGCACCCGGGCGCAGCCCCCGCAGTTTGTTACAATGGACGGCGCCGGGGCGCTTAGCTCAGTTGGTTAGAGCGCGTGCTTCACACGCACGAGGTCGCAGGTTCGAGTCCTGCAGTGCCCACCATGACCCTCTAAGCGGCTGTGGCGGAGGTCCCTCGCTGCGCTCGGGATTTCGGCTGGCGACTCCCGCTCGTCACCTGCGGTGACTCGCTCACGCCGCCAAAACGCCTCAAGTTCGAGTCCTGCAGTGCCCACCATGATCCCTTAAGCGGCTGTGGCGGAGGTCCCTCGCTGCGCTCGGGATTTCGGCTGGCGACTCCCGCTCGTCACCTGCGGTGACTCGCTTACGCCGCCAAAACGCCTCAAGTTCGAGTCCTGCAGTGCCCCTACCGTGTGGATCTAGTTGAATTTCAGCGCCTTAGGCGTCCAGCATGTCACTCACGTTTCTGCCGCCACCGGGTTCCGTATCGGGCGCGTTCCCGAAGCGACAGGGAACATAACCAACGCGTACCCCCAACTCACCGCTCTTTGAGCTCGGTCCTCTTTACGATGCATTAGGCGATGCGATTGAGCAGAAGCAGCGGCGGGGAGGGGGATAAGCGGATCACCATCCACGGATGGTCATTAGTGGAGTTGTGCGTGGTCTTGGCCATCATGCTGGTGGTGGCGGGCACTTTCATTCCCGCCACCATGATGACCTTGCAGCAGTATCAGCTGCGAACGGCCGCCACCGGCGTGGCCACGATGTTGCAGAACGCCCGCATGGAGAGCGTGCGCTTGAACCGGCACTACACCGTGCAGCAGCGCCAATTGATTCTGGATGGCATGACCTACGATCAACTGTTCCTGGACGAAAACGCCAGCGGCAGCTATGACCCCGGGGAGCCGTTCGTGCAGTTGCCGCGTGGCGTGCGCTTGGATAGTGCTACCGCCCCATCGCTCCCGGCGGCGACGCTCGGCTTCACTCCGCAATCCTCCACAGTTGCGCTCAGCTTCAACGGCATGGGACTGCCGTGCGTAGTGCGCAACGCTGTGTGCACCATCTGGGACGCGAGCGGCAATGCCGTGGGCGTCGTTTACTTCATGAGAGACACGCGGGCCGCAACGCCGCGTTGGGCCGCGGTTTCCGTGAGCCCAGGGGGACGGGCGCACAGCTGGCGCTGGTCCAGCAGCGGCTCCAAGTGGCTATCGCAATAGAAGAGAGGTGACATACGTGAAATATTGTGGCGGGCGGCGGAAATCGAAGTGGGACAGCGGTATGACCATGCTGGAGCTGGTGGCTGGCATGGCCGTGCTAGCGGTGGGCATGACGGCGGTGACCGCGCTGTTTCACATGGCCATTCTCAACGACAACCGCGCCAAAGTGGATACCAGTGCCACCACGATGGCGCAAATGGTGTTGGAGAAGATTGCCGCCCAGCCCGCCAACCAGATGGCGAACATTGGTATCGCCGACTGCGCTCCCACCCCCACTACGTGGCAGATTGCCACCGTCGCCGCCGCCTCTCCCGGCAACGGCGCTGATGTCAATCCCGCGAATGGCGCCATCGATTTCACGCAACCCTATGCCAACGTTCCTGCGAATTACAAAATGCAGTTCGCCGGATGTGGCACGCAAGGACGTCAAATTATTTGGGACGTCCGCTGGAACCTGCGGACCATTAGCGCGAATACGCGGCTGATCACAGTGGCCGCGCACCCGCTGCCCGCGGCCAACAATCCCGTTCAGTTTGTTCAGCCGATCACCCTGCGCACGATTGGAGGCCTGTGATCCCGTTTCGCCGTATTCGTGGCCAATGTCGCTCCGCGGGCTTCAGCCTGCTGGAGTTGCTGGTAGTAGTGGCCATCCTGACCGCCGTGCTGGGCATTGTGTTTACCGCGATGGTGGATTTGCAGAAAGTCTACAGAACGGAAGAAACCAAAATAGATGCCACCCAGTCCGCGCGCACCTTCCTGGACACCATCGTGAGTGAACTGCGTCAGGCTGGATTCCCCTCGCGCCGGGTCTTTGCTCCCGGTGTGCTGAGCAGTCCGGTGCTGAACGATGCTCGCTGCGCCGCTGGCCTGGTGCGGATTTCGCCTTCGGAACTGTGGTTGGAAGCCGACGTGGAAGGCGATGGCCAGGTCGAAAGCGTGCGCTACACCTTGACCGACAACAATGGTGCGCCGGTGACCGCGGCCAGTACCTGTCCCTGTAACTTGTGGCGCAGCCAGGTGGTGAAGGTCACTGCCGCACCCTCGGCTCAGGCGGTGAACTATGGCTCCACTTTGGAGCGGGTGATCAACAGCGGCGACGTGGCCGGAGCAGGGACCGCTTTGGCCCTGAGCGGATCCGCCGCTTTTTCCGGCGGCACTCAGAGCTATGACCAGCTCTATGCCGCCTACAAATCAGCCCGCGTTTTTTCCGCCTTCGATCAAAACGGCAACGTGCTGTCACTTCCTCTCGACCAGGCCGCAAATCCCGCTGCCATCGCGCAAGTGCGTGCCATCACCATCACTCTCAACCTGCTGGCCAGCGCCCCCGACCTGCAAACAGGATTCACGCCGGTTGTGAGCATGAGCGCCAGCAGCAAGGTGAATAACTATTAGGGCGAACTTATGAACGCGCTCAAACACATTTGTAAGTGGCTCATTACGGCGGCCATGCTGCTGCTGTTGCCGGCAGCGCTGGTATCAGCACAGGAGCGTCCGCTGGCGGAGGTCGTCAAAGAAAAACCCGCGGGCAAGGCAAGTCGCGTATACACAGACGAAGATCTGAGGCCGGAGCCGGAGCGTGTCTCCAATTCCGCGGTGCGGCCGCCGATCAAGCCTGAAACGCCCGTGGCAGAAGAGGCCGCTGGCAGCATCACTGTTCCCGGCTTGCTGGAAAACGGGAGGGCGAGTGAAGCGCGGTCCATCCTGGAGAGCGTGCAGCGCGATGAACAGGTTCTGTTGCGCCGCTACGCCGAAATCGAAAAGAAACTAGCCACCGAAACCGACCCCCACTTGCGGCGGCTGTATTCCGGTTCTCTGTCCCGCCGGGAGGAGACTTTGACGCGAAAGCGCAAGCAGATTGAAGAAGTGCGGAAGGCGATGGAGGCGGCCGAGAATGACCGCAGTCCGGCGTCAAGGAGTGAACATGAAGCGAAGCAGAAGTAATAGCCGGGGAGTCGCGCTGCTGGCCTGTTTGCTGGCCCTTATGCTGTTGACGGCGATTGCGCTGGGCTTGATGTACATGGGCGATTCAGAGACCCGCATCAATGACAATTATCGGTCTTCCCAGCAAGCCTATTTCGCGGCCATGGCGGGACTGCAAAACGTCCGCGAGCGCATGACCCTGGCCAATACCGCTCCCCATCAGGTCGTTCCCCCGGCCAGCATGCCGGGCAGCGGCGGTTCGGTTCTCTATGTGCTCAATCCCGCCGGAACATCGGATGTGATTACTCCTGCCGCCGCGGGCAGCAAATATTACGACGAGGAACTGTGCCGGGAGATGTCGGCGCAAGGGTTGAACTGTCCTCTCGCCAGCGGCAACATCACAACCGCGAGCGAGGACGGTCCACCCTACCTGAACAGCGCCGCGGCGCTTCCCTACAAGTGGGTACGGATCAACATGAAGGCGAACGCTTCCACCTCGCCCTTCTACAACAATGGCAGCAGCTCCGCTTCCAGTGCCAATACCCAGATCTGCTGGAATGGCGTGAGCGAGTTGCCGGTCAACCAGCTTCCCGTCAGCAATTGCGCGCTGTCGCTGGGGAGCGATCCGCCCGGGTGGAGCCCGGTGTATGAGCTGACCTCGCTGGCGGTCACCGCCAGCGGAGCGTCGCGCCTGGTGCAAATGGAAGTCGCCCAGGACCCTCCGCTGGTGACGCGCGCCGCTGTGGATTCCCAGGATCACGTCGATCTCAACGGCAAGCTGATCGTGAATGGCTGGGATTACTGCACCTGTGAGTGCTCGGTGACCAAGTCAGGCGGGCAGAATGTGACCACCTGCACGAATCGTGCCGGCCTGGTTTGCGACGGTACGCACTACGCCATTTACGCCGCCGGCACGGTGGACAATCCCACTCCGTCGGAAACTTTAATTTCCGGCACGGCGCAGCCGGTGGTGCAGAACCAGCCCTGGCCTTGGGATATGGAAGCGCTAATCGCCAAATATCGAGATGCGGCCGGAACCGTTAACGTCACTCAGTCGCCTTACAACTGGACATGCTCGGGTGGAAGTTGCGGAACCCGCTCAGGGCAAGCGCTGGGCGTACCCCCGACTTTTCCCCCCAACCCGCCTAATAACCCGGCCGGGCCGGCCGATATGTCGCGTCAGGTCACCTATATTCCGGGGAACGTACAACTCACGGGAGGAGCCGTGGGCAATGGGGTTTTGGTGGTGGACGGCAATCTCGATATCCACGGTGGCATGAGTTTCTACGGCCTCGTGATTGTGCGCGGTGTAATTTCGTTCACCGGGGGTGGATCGAGCGGAGTCAACATTTACGGTGGTGTGCTCGCCGGCCAACAGTCGTATGTGGATACCGTGCTGGGAGGCAGCGCCAGCATTTATTTCAATTTTTGCGCCTTACCGCAGCAGGACCAGAGCCAGCCGCCGCGCGTGCTCAGCTTTCGTGAGTTGCCGCTGTAAGCGGTTGACAGCGCGGCAAAACAAAGTGGGGTCCGCTTCCGCGGCGCGGTGGTAAACTACGAGTGCTGGGAAGTCAGGCTGGCCGCGTCTGCGGAGACGCTCAGGCAGGCCGACTGACCAGGGGCCCCGGTTTTTCAGGATTTGACCCTGCGAGGGCAAGCATGCCCGTCCTGATTATCGTCCTATCGGCGTACCTGTTCTTCTTCGCGGTGATCGCTCTGATTGCGATAGCCGAGTACGCGGATCGGCGTGAGCGCCGCCGGGTGGCACAGCCCGGGATCATCTCCCTCGTGTCGCTGGCGGGTATGAGCGTTCACCAATCGTGTGATCCCTTTTATTTCGCTTTCTGGCAGGCGCAGGTTCCGGCGCTACGCGCCATCCATGATGGCGGGCACGGCGGCATTCACATGCGCAGTTTGCGTCCTTGTTTTGCCGTCGTATGCCGCCGGTTTCCTGAGATTTACGACGGTCACACGCTGGAGCAGTGGCTGCAATTCCTGCAGCAGGAGCAATTGATATTCTGCAATGGGGAAAAGGTCAGAATCACATCCCAGGGAAGTGAATTTCTGCGCATTCAAATTACCCGCAGCGCCACGGTGAATCACTGAGCGGGGTATTGCACTCAACATTTCGCTCGGCATGAGTGGTTTCGAGGAGGTCGAGCACTGGTCCTTTCGTGTGCACGGAAAGGGTTGCCGCAGCTGTTTGAGAATGCGGCGCAGGCCTGGTTCGAGCTGGGAAACTATTGTGGTTGCGGACGTTTAGAATGCCCAGGCGGAAACAGCACCCGCGACCAGCGCTGAACAAAGCCTGAACCGCGAGAGGCGTCCCTGGCATCATATGGGGTGAGGAGGAAGTTACTTTAGGTACTTTTTGG
>DATGIY010000767.1:0-2472 GCA_035295475.1 Terriglobales bacterium | reverse complement strand
TGCGGTTGTACCAACGGATCGCGCGCGAGGACGGCGAAGCATGGTGGCGAAGGCTGTGGCCTCGGAGATTCTCGTGGCGGCCTGTCGCTCCTGCGGCGGTCGCGTGCGCCGCGGTGATCGCGGCGTTCCTGTTGAAGAGCCCGCTGCGGGCACCCGACGCGGCTTCGCACAACGAACCAAAGCTTCAGATCGAGCAGGTGGAACACGCTCTCGATGACATGGAGATGTTGAAACAGCTCAGCGTGGACAACTCCGTCGAACCAGCGCAGTCCCGGGAGAAGATTTAAGGCGGCTTGGATGCAAGTGAGTTGGAGGATCGTGGCATCCGGCACGCTGGCGCTATGCCTGGCGACTTGCCCCGCAGCTCTGGGGCAGGCACGGCAGAACGGCCCGAAGGGCGGGAAACACGCCGAGAAGCCGCCTAAGGCCAAGCAACCTAAAGGGGGCAAGAACGCCGAGACCCCGATCGACGAGTTCATGCGCATGTCGCCCGAGGAGCGGCAGAAGGCGTTGAATCGTCTGCCTCCCGCGCAGAGGAAACGGCTCCAGGAGCGCCTGCAGCGCTTTAATCAGCTTCCCCCCGGCGAGCAGCAAACGCTCAAAGGCATGTACAACCGGCTGAATCAGCTTCCAGCCGAGCGGCAGCAGGTGGTCCGTAGGTCGTTGAATCAGTTCACCGAGCAGCCTGGGGATAGCAAGCAGGCAATCCGGCAGGAGCTGAAAAGCCTGGGGCAGATGTCGCCCCAGGAGCGCGATGCGCGTATGGCGAGTCCCGAGTTCCGGGCCAGGTTTAGCCAAAATGAGCAGGGAATCATTCGGAATATGTCCGAGTTGTTGCCGCCGCGCTAGTGGTTTCGGGGCGGCGAATCCTGGCCGCAAGCTGCCCTCCTGCGCCCGATTTGGGTGTTTTTACACGGGCGGGCATCTCCTGGTTGGGTGATTTCACCCGGAATTGGCAGAACCCGCCACGCTGGCTAGGTTTTTGCGCGAATTTCCGTGGCCCTTCGGTTGCACTATAACGGGCACACGGACAGCACACCCCGCGCGCTGCTGCGCAGGACAGCCTCCCACCGTTCGCCCGGCGCCGGGGTGTGCTCTTGGAAATAAGGAGATTGATATGACATCGAAGGGCATTGTGTGCTTACTGATGTTTGTTCTTGTCTTCGCTTGTGTCGTGGCGTATGCGCAGACCGTGAAGAAGACTGCTGTGACGCCGACCTCACCTGCCTCCGGACAAGAAATGTTCATGACCTATTGCGCGTCCTGCCACGGCATGGGCGCCAAGGGTGACGGTCCGGCGGCGCCCGCGATGAAGAAAACCCCGGCGAACCTCACCGAATTGACCGCACGCAACCAAGGCAAGTTCCCGGAACTCAAGATCTATGGAACCATCAAGGGCGATTCCAACATGCCCGCGCATGGTTCACGCGACATGCCGATTTGGGGTTCGGTATTTCAATCCCTGAGCCATGGAGACCAAGCCCAGGTGCAACTCCGCATCAGTAACCTGACGAAGTATATCGCGTCGATTCAGGTGAAGTAGGCGGAGGACCTGCTTGGTCTGATTTCACCCGGCCGATCGCACGGTAGAATGGGACACGTTGCGATCGCCGGGTGAAATCTTTTTTCGTGTCCGCCAGGAAGCTGTTAACTTTTATCAGTACGTTCACCCGCCCGAAGCCCAAATCGATCCTGATTTTAAGCCCCGAATCCGTCTGCCTGATCCGGTTGCTGCCGCGCGGGCGATTCGGGAGACTGCTTTCGAGCGGGAAATCCTGTCTCTAGCCCGTCACATTCGGGAACATCGGTTCCCAATCTTCGGTACGACGATTGATACCGGACCCGAGATTCCATGGCGCCGCGACTGGCTTAGCGGAGTTGAGACCGGGCTTCGCTATTTCCGCCGGATTCCCTATCTCGACGCGCGGCGGGCGGGCGACCACAAGGTGATTTGGGAGTTGAATCGCCACCAGCACCTGGTCGTGCTTTCCCAAGCATTTTGCCTATCGGGAGACGAAGCCAACCTGGCAGAAATTCGTGCGCAACTGGAAAGCTGGTTCACCGCGAATCCATACAATCAGGGGATCAATTGGGCGAGTGCTCTGGAAGTTGCGTTTCGAGCGCTGGCGTGGATCTGGGCGTATCACATGGCCGGCGACAAGATGATCGCCGAGTTCCGCGTGAAATGGCTCCGCAATCTTTACCGGCACGGATGCTATCTGGAGCACAATCTCTCTTTCTATTTCTCGCCGAATACGCACTTGCTCGGAGAGGCCCTGGCTCTGCACGCGCTCGGTTTGTTCTTCGGCGGCGTCGGGCGGGCAGCACGATGGGAACAGCTCGGCGCAACGGTGATGCGTCAGGAAATCGCACGTCAGGTTCGGGCCGATGGCAGCCACGTAGAGCAGTCCTCGTATTATCACCTCTATGCTACAGACATGTTTCTGCTGCATGCGATTCTGGCGAAGCCTG
>DATGIY010000766.1:0-3767 GCA_035295475.1 Terriglobales bacterium | reverse complement strand
GTGAGACCTGATCAAAGGAGTTCAGCGTGGGGCCGTACCAATCCACCACCAGGCCATCAAAACCGCGGCCCTTCATGTCATTCAACTGGCCGTTGACGGTGCCACTGTCGTTGGAGTTGTAGCCCACCTGCAGGTGCTGGTTGCAGGAGGTACCCACGCCCGTTGTCGTCGAACCCGGATTCATGCAGAACCAGGGCTGGAAATGCGCCAGCACCTTGGTGGCGCTTCCCCCGGGAATCAGGGTGTGGATGTTGACCGTGCTGACGTTAGCCGGCACCGGATCATAAGTGCCGCTGGTGGAATCACTCAGACCAACCCATGCTGCCTGGCAGTACGCCGGTGATCCCGCCGCGGCGCACGCCGCCGTATTGTTGGCGGTTTGCGCCTTCACGGTGGTGGCGGCGGTGGCAAATGGGTAGGCACAACTCAGGAAGAGAGAAAGCACTAATAAATGGCGCAAGAACAAACCTCAAAGAAAGTCAGCCAAAACCCGGTCGGCTGGGTTCGCGAATGTGTAAAGCAGAGAAGCTGGTGAGCGTAGGGTACTACTTACGTGTTCTACTTTGAACAGAGTAGAAGCATTAGGAAACGGCGGCTTTGGCGGGTACTGAGCCTGGAACTAGGGCTTTTAACGGGTGGGCTGCGGGGAGGTCCCACTGCGGCCAAGAGCTAGGCAACTATGGCGGTTAACTGCAGAACTCGTTCCCCCAGTGCGCGACTGCCTTCGATTGCAACGTGGTTTCGGGCGGATACAGGGTCCATGCCCTTGGTGAAGATCCGCCAGGCTATTTCCTGCGGAATGGTCACACAGACGTCGCTGTCGCGGTCTGGCTGGCGGATCAGCTCCCAGCCTCCCGAGCTCCGGTTCAGGAACCATTTGCCGCCGCATTCCCCGGAAATTTCCAGGAGAAGCAGGGTGCCGGCAGGCGCTTCCATATCTCGGAACAGGTGCGGCAAGCCGCGGATAAAGCAGTCAAGCACGGGGTGATAAAGCTCCGGCGTCATAATACCGGGCCGGTTCGTGGCCAAGCGGATCTGCTGCTGGTGATGCCAGCGTTCCGTGAGCTCGCGGGCCGTGTCGAACCAGTTCAGGGATTGCTCTTCCCCTGCCCAGCTCACACAGAACGCGGCGGGAGCAAACGGGTCGAGAGATTCGTGAAAGCTGGCGCTCTGCTCGCAGGCCAGTTTCATCAGGTCGATCAGCACCGGCGGGCTCAGGCGCCGGAAGACAGTCACTCCCTCGTGATTCAGGCGATTCACCAGCGTGATCACATCTTGTGCAGAGCGGACCGGCGCGGCTTCCACATTCCAGGAATCGCGCACCAAGGAAAGTTTGCGCAGGGTTGTGTCCAGCAGGTGAGCGGCAACGTCGCGAACTTTCCAGGCTGGGGCCAGGGTCTGCAGATCCCATTCGGGTGGGGTGAGCGAGCCCAGCAGTTCGATCAGCTTAGCATCCACTTTGCGCAGCAGGTGGGCGCAGAGGATCGGCTCGGGACTCTGAGAAGGAGCATTCATCGGCTGCTAGATAGCTGCCAGGGCCTGGTCCAGGTCGGCCAGGATATCGTCCACGTCCTCGATGCCCACGGAAATCCGCACCATGCCGTCGGTGATGCCGATGGCCTTCCTTCCCTTCTCGCCCAGAGCGGCGTGGGTCATGGTGGCGGGGTGGGAAATCAAAGTCTCGACTCCGCCCAAGGACTCGCCCAGCGAGCAGGTCTGGACTTTGCGCAGCATCTTCTTGGCGTTCCCCAGCGAGCCGGTTTCGAAGGTAATCATGGAGCCGAAGCCCGACATCTGCCGCTGAGCCAGCTCGTGCTGCGGGTGATCGGGCAGTCCGGGATAGAACACAGCTTTCACTTTCTTATGTACTGCCAGAAATCTGGCCACTTCGCGTCCGTTGCGATCGTGTTGTTTCATGCGCACCGCGAGCGTCTTCACGCCGCGTAATACCAGCCAGCACTCGAAGGGCGACATGATCGCGCCCGCTGACTTCTGGATGAAGGCCAGCTGCTCCGCCTGCTCTTTGCGGGTGCACACGACAACGCCACCCAGGCCGTCGCTGTGGCCGTTCAGAAACTTCGTGGTCGAGTGCACCACCATGTCGGCGCCCAGCGCGATGGGTTGCTGGAAGTAAGGCGACATGAAAGTGTTGTCCACCACCAGTTGCGGTCCGCGCTTGCGGCAGATGCGGCTGATGGCGGCGATGTCGGTCAAACTCATCAGCGGATTGGTGGGCGTTTCTACATAAACCAGCTTGGTGTTTTTGCGGATCGCCTTGTCCACCGCCGCCGCGACCGATGTGTCCACATACGTGAACTCCAGGCCGTAGTTGACCAGGATCTGGTTGAAGAGCCGGGGCACTCCGCCGTACAGATTGTGGCCGCAGACCACGTGATCGCCGGCCTTGAGCATGGTGGCGATGGCATTGATAGCTGCCATGCCGCTGGCAAACACACGCGAGGCGGTGCCGCCTTCCAGCGAAGCGAGGTTTTCTTCCAGGCGGTCGCGGGTGGGATTGGTGACGCGGGCATATTCGTATCCCTGGCGCGGCTTGCCCAGTTCATCCTGCACATACGTGGAAGTGGCATAGATGGGCACGCTGACCGCCCCGGTCAAGGCTTCCGGTTCCTGCCCATCGTGGATAGCGCGTGTAGCGAAACCTGCTTTGTTTTTGGACATGACCATTCCGGTGATTCTCCCTATCGGGCGTCACCCTGAGGGGCCTCAGCCCCGAAGGTCCCGCGTGCACTGGCACTACGCGCTGGAACGTGCGAGATGCTTTCGCGCGGAGGCGCTTACGCCCGACTACGCCTGCATTAGGTTTGTTCCGAAAAAATTTTCTTGGACAGGTAGCGCTCGGCGGAATCGGGAATAATGGTGACTACTCGTTTTGCCGCGCCCAGATGGGTGGCCACCTGCACCGCGGCATGCACCGCGGCGCCGCCGCTGGATCCGGCCAGCACGCCTTCTTCCCGCGCCAGACGGCGCACCATAGCGAAGGCCTGCGGGTCGCGCACCATAATCACCTGGTCGGCTAAGCTGGCGTCGAAAGTTTTGGGCAGAAAACTGGCGCCAATGCCTTCCACTTTGTGCGATTCGCCTCCCGGCCCGCCGCCCAGCACCGAGCCTTGGCTCTCCACCGCGAAGGCGCGCACCCCAGGCAATTTTTCCTTGAGAAACCGAGCCACGCCGGTGAAGGTTCCACCAGTGCCGGCGCCGATGACCACGGCATCGATGCGGCCCTCCATCTGATCGAAAATTTCCCGCGCCGTGGTGCGGTAGTGGTATTCAGGGTTGGCCTGGTTTTCGAATTGTCCGGCGAGAAAGGAATTGGGGGTTTGCGCCGCCAGTTCGCGAGCGCGGCCGATGGCACCTTGCATACCCTCGGCATCGGGAGTTCGCGTCACCTCCGCGCCGAGGGCGCGCATGAGCATAACTTTTTCTTCCGAAAAGTGTTCCGGCACAAACAGCGCCACGCGGTAACCACGGTTGACGCCAATCAACGCCAGTCCGATGCCCGTGTTGCCGGCCGTGGCTTCAATGATGGTGGCGCCGGGCTGCAATAATCCCTGCTCTTCCGCCTGCCGGATCATGCCAATGGCGGCGCGATCCTTGACGCTGCCGCCGGGGTTCAGATACTCGAGCTTGGCATAAACGTCAGCCGCGCCGGCAGGTACAAGGCGGCGAAGGCGGAGCATGGGGGTCTCGCCGACTAATTTCGTGATGTCGTCGGCGACACGCAGGCGGGTCATCTCGGCGGTTTTCAT
>DATGIY010000765.1:0-4522 GCA_035295475.1 Terriglobales bacterium | reverse complement strand
TTTTCCCATTTCGGGGCGGCAGGCAAAAAGATTCACAGGTTTTTGATTTTCCGCGAAGAGCGGTTTGCAACCAGCGAGGCTAAGCTAACGTCTAATTCGCCGGAATTAGAAGTCATCGTCCACAGGCGAAGAAGAAAAAGCGAGGGACGGCGACAAGGTCCCACCGGGGAGAACGACATGGACCGGGAGAAGCTGGCGAAGTTCAGGAATATGCTGGAAGCGCGGCAGCAGCAACTGGCGCGGGAAGTAAACCTAAACCAGAAGCATGGGCGTTCGGTGGTGGAAGATTATCCGCAAGACGCAGCCGAGCGGGCCAGCATTTTTGCCAGCAAGGAATTTTTCTTCGCCCACAGCACCCAGGGTCAGCGCTTGCTCAAGATGGTAAGCGAGGCGCTGGAACGGATTGGGGACGGCAGCTACGGACTATGCGTCGCCTGCGAGAGTGAGATCAATCCGAAACGACTGGAGGCCGTGCCCTGGACGAGATATTGCCTGCAGTGCCAGGAGCGGCTGGAACAGCAGTTGTCCGACCGGCGAGCCGCCTAGCCGCCGAACCCTCCCCCAGATTGTTCTGTAACCTGCGCCTGTCCGGCAAATCCTACATGCGCGTCTTTTTGTTTTCGCAAATTGGGATTAGCCTACAAGTGGGGCAGGGTATATACTCGTCGAATTTGCAGCTTGGGGCTGTCTCAACATCACAACAATGGATGAAGCGGCACGATGGCAAATAGAACAAAAAGGACGAGTGCTGATATGGGCTTGAGACAGAAGTTTGCTCGGCACCTGCGTAAGCAACGCGAGCAGCGCGAATGGTCGCTGCGGCAGATGGCGCAGCAGAGTGGGATCTCGCTGACCCGTCTGTGGAACTACGAACAGGGCAATCACAGTCCCAATCTGACTGCCCTGTCGAAGATGGCGCGCGCGTTCGATACTCCTTTGTGGAAGTTCATAAAGGCGCTGAGCTAGGTCAGAGGCCCGGGGGAAGCACGGGATGGCTGACGACGGCGGGCTTCGCGACTATGATGTCGCGAAGGAGGCCTAGCCATGCTCGAAATGCACAGCGTGCGCATGGTGTTCCCCGCGGACGCCAACATCATCGTCGGCCAATCGCACTTCATCAAGACGGTGGAAGATCTGTACGAGGCCATGGTGACGAGCGTTCCGCAGGGCAAATTCGGCCTGGCCTTCAACGAGAGTTCGGGGCCGTGCCTGATCCGGGCGGAAGGCAACGACGAAGAGTTGCGGGCGGCGGCGGTGAAGAACGCCCAGGCGCTGGCGGCGGGACACGTGTTTGTGCTGCTGCTGCGCAACGCCTTTCCTATCAATGTCCTGCATGCGGTGCGCAACGCACCCGAAGTGTGCTCGATTTATTGCGCCACCGCCAACCCGGTGGAGGTAATCGTGGCCCGGAGCGAGCAGGGTGGAGGCGTGCTGGGAGTCATCGATGGCAACGCTCCCAAAGGCGTAGAGGGGCCGGCTGACGCCGCGGCGCGGCACGATTTCCTGCGCAAAATCGGGTACAAGCGGTAGGACAAATTCGAAGCGCAGAGGACTCGGACGCGCTCGGCCAGGATGACCGACTGAGGTTCGCGGGTGGGGACGCCACAAAGTTACTGGAAAAGCAAACACAGGGTCCTTCCACTCGCGCTGCCTCGCGTCAGCTCGGACGCGCTCGGTCAGGATGACAGACGGATCAGTTGGAAGACCGTGCAGGAAGGAACGTAAGCTCAGGGGAAAAAGCGGGAGGAAAAATTAAAAGGGCCGTGACATTGGTTATGCTCTAGCCGCCCACTCCTGCGAGGGAGTCAACAGCGTGGACACATGCACCGTCACAGCCCCTGACGTAATCACTGCTTTCGCAGTTCCAAGCCCCAACCGCCTCTCGCAAAGCTGTCGGTTTTTTCGGGCCTGGTCGCTTCGCGACTTGCGCCGCCAAGCTGATCACCCAGCTTACTTCGGACTGGCCATATTGTGTACGCCAACCCTTTCAGCCGTCGACGAAAGCTAAGTTACAAGCGGCCGCCGCCATCGTCAACGCCCGTTTTTGGTGCAATTGTGGAAGAATTTGTGGAAATCCGAGAAAAGGGCAAGGACAACAAGCAGTTGCGGCGAGCATGACGGGGAACTCTGCTTTTGCGCACGGCGATGACGGCGGGGATCGGAGCCGAGAACAAGCAGAGAGGAAGCAAGCCCGCCGGCGGCGGAGGCAACTCTCGTTTCATTTTTGAAACAAGATCAGCGGCGGGAACGCCGGGCCGGAGAAGGAGGAACCAGGATCGTGCCCCGGGCCGGCTTGCGGGGGAGCTGAGAACGGCGATTGGCTTCGGCCACGCTGCGAATTTCAATGCGAAAGAAGGTCTTCTGCTCTTCGGTGAGCATGTCCCACCAGGGAGCGAGGAGAGAGAGTTCGGGATGGCGGCCGGCCAGGGCGTGAGGAATGCCGCCGTATTTTTTTTCAATGCGGTCGGCGACGCCCAGCTTCTCCATGGAAGCGGCTTCCAACTGCAACACGCGGCAGAGCTCCAGCAGGGCCAGGCGGGAAGGGTGAGCCTCGCCTTTGGCCAGCTTGCGAATGTGTTCGTAGGTGAGGCCGGTGCGCTCGGCCAGCTGGCGGATGGTTATATCCAGCCGGTTCATGCGCTCGACCAGGGCGCGGGCCAGGCGGCCCTGCGGATTGAGATCAACAGCCAGCGGCATTTTTTCGCGGACCTGCCATCCTGATACTAGCGGCAGGAATCTTAGAATTTTTGCGGCGCGGTTGCAAGAAGCGCAGCAGGTACTATGGATACACAAGGATTTTGTGTATACTCCGATATCATGTCGGCCTCATCCTGGGTGGCACACGTGGACGGCGGGTCGCGGGGCAGCCGCGGGCCGGCGGGCATTGGCGTGGTGATCGAGCATCCCAGCGGGCAGCGGGTGGAAATCAGCGAGAGCATCGAATCCGGGGACAACAACTACGCGGAATATTCCGCTCTGCTGGCGGCGCTGCAATACGCGGCCGACAACCAGTGCGGGCGGCTGTGCGTATATAGCGATTCGGAGGTAGTGGTGCGGCAGATCACCGGACGTTACAACTGCCAGAGCGCCGGGCTGCGGGAAATCTACGACGACTGCAAGGCCCTGATCGATTCCCTGGAAGAGTTCACCATTCGCCACATCCGGCGGGAAGCGAACCGCGAAGCCGACCGCCTGGCCAATGCCGCCATGGACCGGGCACAAAAGCCGAAATCACGCTTCCGGGGCGCGGCCATCCTGCCCTTGCCAGCGCCGGCGGCACTGGAACTTTAAAGCCGGTCAGCGGGCCGTCTATTTGCGTTCGCGCAATTCCTGCAACTCCGCCCGGAAAAACTTCTCATAACACTCCGGACAGATGCCGTGGGTGAAAGTGGCCTGGGAGTGTTCGCTCATGTAGGTTTCGACCTGCTGCCAATAATCGCGGTCATCGCGAATACGCTTGCAATAGGAGCAGATGGGCAGCAGTCCGTGCAATTGCTTAACTCGTGAGAGGGCGTCCTGTAACTGGGCGACGCGGCCGGCGAGGGCGGACTGCAACTCGACAACGCGGCGTCCCACCCGCAGGCGGGCCTGCAGTTCCTGGATGTCAAAGGGCTTGGTGATGTAATCGTCGGCCCCGGCAGCAAAGCCGGCCAGGACATCACCCTGATTCTGGCGGACGGTGGCGATGACGAGATAGACGCCCGCCAGGGCAGGATGGGCGCGGACTTTGCGGCAAACCTGCAACCCGTCCATGCCTGGCATCTGCCAATCAAGGAGGGCCAGGCGAGGCGCAGCTTCAGCCTGCAGAAACTCCCAGGCGCGGTTACCGTCGGCAACGACAGTGACGTCATAATCGCCGCGGAGAATCTCCTGCAGCATGCGGGCATAAAAACCGTCATCTTCAGCGACCAGCAGTTTCATTTTGCGCTCCGGGGAGCTCCCGCAGGGAGGGCCGCAGTTGGTCCAGTTCGTTCTGCAGGAGGCGGAGAGACTGGGCGGCGGCCAGCCAATCGCCGGCATGCACGTGCTGGCGCACATTCCGCAGTTGCACCAGCGCCGGTTCGGCGGCGAAATAAGCCAGTTCGCCCTGCAGCATATGAATGGCTTCGCGCATGCGCTGAGTGTCGGCTTGCTCCAAGGCAGCGTGCAACTGCTGCATGGTCTTGGGATATTCGTCGAGGAAGACGGCCGTGATCTTGCGCAGCAGATCCGCGTCGCCATCGACCCTGGCCACTACCTGCTGATAGTTCCAGGGCGAGGCGGCGGGAGAGGGAACATCGCAGAAGCGAGCGATTTCCTTTTCCACCAGATCAAAACGCACCGGCTTGGCAATGTAGCCATCCATACCGGCGGCGAGACAGCGTTCCCGGTCGCCTTTCAAGGCATGGGCGGTCATGGCGACGATGGGGATGTGGGCGCCGGTTTCCCGCTCCCGGCGACGAATTTCGGCGGTGGCGGCGAAGCCGTCCAGTTCGGGCATCTGCACATCCATAAAGATCAGGTCGCACTTCTCCTTCTCCAG
>DATGIY010000764.1:0-9186 GCA_035295475.1 Terriglobales bacterium | reverse complement strand
CTTCATGGCCAGCAAGGTGCGGTTTCCCACGTTGTCGAGAATGAGGTCGTATCGTTCGCTGCCCTGGGTGAAGTCCTCGCGGGTATAGTCAATCACCCGGTCGGCGCCGAGGGAGCGCACCAATTCCACATTCTTCGTGCTGCAAACGCCGGTCACGTTCGCTCCCAATGATTTCGCAATCTGCACCGCAAAGGTGCCGATCCCACCCGCCGCGCCATTAATCAAGACCTTCTGCCCGGGTTGAAGGCGTCCTTTGTCGCGCAGCCCCTGCAAAGCAGTAAGCCCGGCAATGGGCACAGCGGCGGCCTGCTCGAAGCTCACGTTTTCCGGTTTCGGAGCCAGCTTGGTTTCCTGAGCACAGGCAAATTCCGCAAAGGCGCCTTTGGCACCGCCAAACACCAGATCGCCAGGCTTAAACCGCGTTACTTTTCCGCCGACCGCGGTGATCTCGCCGGCAACATCCACCCCAGGACGTTCTGCCTTCAGGCGCCAGTCCAGCGGATTCACGGAAGCAGCGCTAACCCGCAGGACGACTTCATTGTCCTGGGGAGCAGGGTGTTCGATTTCCTTAATTTCGAGGACCTTGCCCGACTTAGCCTTGTTATAGACGGCGGCTTTCATATGTGGGCTGATATGTTAGCTTCACCCGGTACGTCCTGATGTGACGAGCATCACACCGCGGTCTTTTTGCGGTGTGCAGTTTGTCAGCATCCTTCTTATCCATTTAATCTGAGTGCACCCGGAAGCGCATGGGGTCCGGTGATCCTCCCGGTCTTCAAAACCGGCGTGCGGCGGGTTTGCCCGTCGTAGGTGCGTTCGACTCGCACACGCTTCCGCCAACTTCTTAGGAGATATCGACACCCGCCAGAAATCCCCTGGACACCTCCAGTTCCCTCAGACGCAGGGGTGTTTCGACTCGGGCCTGCGCCCTCGCTCAACATGACAGCCGAAAGAGTTGGCGCGTATGCGCCGCGCTCAACATAACAGTCACATGTTGTTGTCAGAAGGCGGCTCCCGCTTGCTTCGACCCGGAATCTTCGCCTTGCGGTTTCCATGTCTACATTCGAGCAAGACGAACCGACTCCGCACCGCTCTTGCTCTCCGAGACGTGGTAAATTGTCGCTTCTCGTTTAAGGCAATCAAAGTCCATTTCACGCTGTAGAGAAAGGTCGGATGCGAACGCTCATGTTGAGGATCATCAAGCAGAACTTGGCCGTACTCGCCACTGCCATCCTGGTGTTTCCGCTGACTTCGGCTCTTGCCCAGGTAAAACCAGAAACCGCAGTCAGTAAACCCGGGCCTGCCAGGATCGAGCCCGCACACCCGGAACAGTTCACACCCGAGCAGCAGGCCAGCAAGGGATCGGTAACGATCGGCGGCAACGTGATTAACTACGACGCTTATGCCGGCACGCTGGTGGTGCATCCCAGGGGCTGGGACGATGTGCCGCAAAACACCGTCCCCGACGTCAAGAATATGCCTGCCGAGGCCAGCATGTTTTACGTGGCCTATTTCAAATCGGACAATAAGGGAGCGCCGCGTCCGCTCACCTTCCTATACAACGGCGGGCCGGGATCCTCCACCGTGTGGCTGCACATGGGGGCATTCGGACCGAGGCGCGTCATCACCGCGGACGACAGCCACACTCCGGCCGCACCCTATCGCGTGGTGAATAATGATTACAGCCTGCTCGACGTGAGCGATCTGGTGTTTGTGGATGCGCCCGGCACCGGTTTCAGTCGCATCGCGGGCAAGGACAAAGAGAAAGCCTTCTACGGCGTGGACGAGGACGCCTGGGCCTTTGGCGATTTCATTTCCCAGTTCCTCTCCAAGTACGGGCGCTGGAATTCGCCCAAGTATCTGTTCGGAGAGAGCTACGGCACCACGCGCTCCGCCGTGCTCAGTAACCTTCTGGAGACCGAACGCGATATCGACCTGAACGGGGTAATCCTGCTCTCACAAATCCTGAACTTCTCGCTGAATGCCGATTTCCCCGACTTCAATCCCGGCGTTGATGTGGCCTATGAACTGAGTCTCCCCACCTATGCTGCCTCGGCCTGGTACCACCACAAGCTGCCCGGCCCGCAGCGTGAACTCGAGCCGCTGCTGCAGGAAGTGGAACACTTCGCCATGAACGATTATGCTCTGGCGCTGGCGGCGGGCTCGGCACTTCCCCAACAGCAGCGCCAAGCGATCGTGACCAAGCTGCATGACTATACCGGCCTTCCCGTCGCCTACATCGAGAAGGCCAACCTGCGCATCAATGGCGGCGAATTCGAGAAGAACCTGCAGGACGCAAGCGATCTGACCACCGGCCGGCTGGACACGCGTTTTTCCGGGCCGACCCTGGATCCGCTCAGCAAGGCGGCCGAATATGATCCGCAATCGGCGGCCATCTCTTCCGCTTATGTGTCCGCGTTCAACGACTACGTGCGCAAAGATCTGAAATTTGGCGAGAACCGCGAGTACAAGCCGGAAATTGAACTCTTCCGCTTTTGGAGTTTCAAGCACAAGCCTCCCGGAGTTCCGTTTGCTTTACCTGGAGGCATTAACGTGATGCTCGACCTGGCCACCGCCATGAAGTACGACCCGCACCTCAAAATTCTTCTCAACGCAGGCTATTTCGATCTCGCCACCCCGTTTTACGAGGGTGTCTACGAAATGGAACACCTGCCGATTCCGCCCGATCTGCACAAAAATATCGAATTCAAGTTTTACAAATCCGGACACATGGTCTACGCGCACGAAGCTTCGCTGAAAGAGATCCACGACAACGTGGCGGAGTTTATCCGCAGCAGCGAAAATTCGAAGACCAGGGGAGTGGCCCAGCGATAAGGGAGTCGCTGCACGGTCTTTGCCTGCACGCTCCCGCGTCGCGCACAGCTTTGTCCTGAGCGAATGAGCGCAGTGAACGAGTCGAAGGGGCAAGTAAAAGCTCGATGTTGCTTACTCAGCGGAAGGCGGCGAGAGCGCTCTGCTCCGCGCTGTGTATCTCGAAGAGTTTGATCAGCCGGGTCAGCTCCAGAAGGGCTTGAATTCGCTGGTGAACGTGGACAAGTTTCATCTCCCCGCCCGCCTGGCGCACGATGCTGTAACAACGCGTCAGTTCTCCCAGGCCGTCGCTGTCCACGAAATCCACGCCGGCGAGATTGATGAGGAACTTCCGGCGGCCGCTGCTGGTGAAAACGTGCACCAGGTCGCGCAGCCGGGTGTGGCTATCCGTTAGAGTGAGCCTCCCCCTGACATCCACCACCACCACCCGGCCGAGTTCCCTGGCCTCAACTTGAAAACTCATAATTGGTTTGCACCGGTCTAAGAGTCGCAGAATCATATGCTCGGTTGCGACTGCTTGCAACACCCACCGCCTTGGCTGGGCGCGGGTTCGCTTTGGCGGCAAAGCGGCGGCCCAGTCATCAAGCTTGCTATTGCTAATCCTGGCCAGATTGGTTCTTCTAGGGAGGCGACACTCGTCGACAATGCCAGATAGTCCGCATTGTAAAGCTGCCGACGCCCGCATCGGGTGCTCTCATTCGTTTCGAATTGGAAACGGTACCGCGTGGCTTTATTTGCTCGCAGGCAGCCAAAATATCGTAAACACGAGTTTATGATTCGGAGGATTCATGTCAGCAAGCAGCACGCTTCACAAATTAACGCTCGCACTCTTATTGCCCTGGCTCATCATGGTTGTGGCCATTGCGGCTGACGCGCAAGACCAGAACCCGCCCAAAGCCGATATCTTTGCCGGCTACCAGTGGCTCAATCCCGGAGGCAGCATTCCCGTCCCCGGCACGGCAAACCCGGTTCAGGGACAGCAGCTGCCCAGCCTCTCCAAAGGCTTCGGCTTCGCTTTTGGCTACAACTTCTATCCTGCTTTCGCCATGGAAGCTGATTTTGGGCGGAATTGGGACAACGGCTTGAGCTTTAATACTTATTCCGTAGGCCCGCGCTTTACGCTGCGCAGCGAAGGCGTTAACTTCTTTGCGCACACGCTCTTAAGCTTGAACCAGCTGTCGGCGCCCGGCTTCTCCACCCGGGAAGGCGTGGGAACCATTCTGGGCGGCGGCATGGACGTGAGGGCCACCAAGCACCTGAGCATTCGCCTTCTCGAAGCTGACTACCAGTGGGCGCGGCACAACTTTGCCGGTTTTGCGCCGGAGAACCAGTCCAACCTGCGGCGGCCCAGCTTCAGCGGAGCTCGCCTGCGCGCTGGTCTGGTGTTTAATCTGGGTGGCGGTCCGCCTCCTGTCGCCCCCTCCGCCACCTGCTCGGCTCAGCCGGCCGAAGTTATGGTGGGCGAGCCCGTCACTGTCACGCTCAACACCGCGAATTTCAATCCCAAACACACCCTGAGCTATAGCTGGACGGCCACCGGCGGCAAGATTACCGGCAAGGGCAATACCGCCAGCATCGATACCAACGGGATCGCCGGCGGCAACTATACCGCCACCGCCCAGGTAACTGATCCGAAAGCGAAACAGAACAACCAGGCCAGCTGCTCGGCGAACTTTACCGTCAAAGAGCCGCCCAAAAATCCCCCGACCATGAGCTGCTCTGCCACCCCGGCTTCTTTGCCGGCGGGCGGTTCGGTTAGTGTTACTTGCGATTGCACCAGCCCGGATCAGAAACAGGTCAGTGTTTCCGGCTGGAATGCCAGCGCCGGCTCCATCAGCGGCACGGGCAATACGGCTACCTTGAATACCGGCGGAGCCTCCGCCGGACCAATCACGGTCAGCGCGACCTGTAGCGACTCCCGGGGCTTGAACAGTACGGCCTCCACCCAGGTCACGATTGAAGCTCCGCCCCAGCCTTCGCCCGAGGTTCGCGAACTGGAAACCCGGCTCGCGTTGCACAGCATTTATTTCCCCACCGCCCAGCCCACGCCGGCCAATCCCCAGGGCGGCCTGGTCGCAAGCCAGCAGAAGACACTGCTCGCGCTGGCCAGCGATTTCCAGAAATATCTGCAGAGCAAGCCGGACGCGAAGTTGATTCTTGAAGGCCACGCCGACCCACGCGGCTCGGCGGCTTATAACCAGGCGCTTTCAGAACGGCGGGTAGAACGCACGCGCGCTTTCCTGGTCGATAACGGCGTTCCCGCTGCCAATATCGAGACGAAAGCGTTTGGCGCCCAACACAATCTGACGCCCGCCGAGGTCAGGAATTCGGTGGAGCAGAATTCTGAGCTGACTCCGGGCGAGCGCCAGAGAATCCTCAGAAATATGCGCACCATCATTCTGGCCAGCAATCGCCGGGTGGATGTCACCCTGAGCACGACCGGACAGACCTCGGTTCGTCAGTTCCCCTTCAATGCCGCCGATTCTCTGACTCTGATTGGCGGCCGCGAAAAACCGGGCGCGGCCAAGAAGGCGGCGCCGCACGCCAAACGCAAGACCACGAAGAAGAAGTCCAAGACGCAATAACCCCTCTGGAAGGGAGTTGCCGCTCTGCTCAGCTAAGGCGGGGTGACAACTCCCTTCAATTCTTCGCCTCCTAGGTTCCCTCAAGCAGCCGGTAAGTACCTGCAATATGTCATTCGCACGACATAACGCCTGGTTCCCGTGTGGCGCCGATTCCCAGCAGAGGTAACCCCGCCTGGCCTATCCTGCATCTCACTTTCAACATACCTTTTCCATCGGGAGCCGAGGATGAAGCGATTTACGCTTGTACTATTCGTGTCTCTTATTTTGCCTGGCTTGGCGCTGGCCCAGGATGAAACCCCCAAAGTGACCGTCTTTGGCGGCTATTCACTGCTGCGGAATGGAGGCAACAACACCAACGCCTGGGACGGGCAAGGCACCTTCAACTTCAACCGCTTCTTGGGCGTAACCGCCGACGTGAGCGGCAACTACCGCAATATCGCGTCGTTTTCTCCTTTGCCGGGAGTATCGACGGGCGCGAATCAGCATCTTTACACTTTTCTGTTTGGCCCTACCGTGACCGGCAACATGGGCCGGACTTCGCTTTTCGCGCATGCCCTGTTCGGAGCTGCCCGCGCCAGTACCAGCGCCGGAGTGTCGTTGCCTTTTGTCGGCGGCATTAGCACGGGCGTGACCAGCGCCACAGCGTTTGCCATGGCATTCGGCGGCGGTCTCGACTTCAACCTGGGCCGGCACTTTGGCATCCGCCCTGTACAACTCGACCTGGTGCGCACCCAGTTCAGTCCCAGCGACGCGCTTCTGACCGGACTCTCGAGCAGCACCAGCGGCAGCCAGAATTTCCTGCGCTACTCGGGCGGAATCGTGTTTCGTTTCTGAAGCCTGGATTCGCCTTTGATTAGAAGTGCAGATATCGAATCAGCATTCCGGCCAGAATGCCGCCCAGAAGAGGCCCGACCACTGGTATGAGCGCGTATCCCCAGTCGGAGGGGCCCTTGCGCGAAATGGGCCAAACCGCATGGGCAATTCGTGGTCCGAGATCGCGGGCGGGATTGATGGCATACCCCGTCGTCCCGCCCAGCGATAGCCCGATGCCCCATACCAGGCTGGCCACCAGATACGCGCCTAAGCCCCCGACGGGAGCCACTGCAGCCACCGCTTTGGAAAATATGGCGCCCACCACCAGCACCAAAAGAAAGGTTCCGATCACTTCACAAAGCAGGTTAGAGGGAATGTTGCGAATCGCGGGAGTGGTGCAGAAGCAGGCGAGCTTGGTTCCCGGGTCGGGAGTTTCTCGCCAATGAGGAAGAAAATAGAGCCACACCAGGGTTGCTCCCGCGAATGCGCCCAGCAATTGCGCCGCGGCATAAGGCAGGACCTTGGCGAAGCTGCCTGTGGTTACGGCAAAACCCAAAGTCACAGCGGGATTGATGTGCGCGTCGCGGCTGCCGCATGCCACGGCCGTGAAGATCCCGGCCATCACCGCAAAGGCCCAGCCGCTGGTAATCACCATCCAGCCCGCGCCTTCCGCCTTGCTGCGCTTGAGCAGCACATTCGCGACCACTCCATCTCCCAGCAGAATCAAAACCATCGTGCCCATGAATTCGCCGACCAGGGGTGAGGTCATCGATTCCTCCGACACTGCTGTTGAATAGTTGCCATCGGGCGAACGCAGCCCGGTACGCTGGCTGCGCCAAAAGCCGGTCGGATTGTAACCTGTCCGCGGGGAAGTAGCCGTTATGTGCCTGAAAAACAGGGAATTGCCCGGCAGGGAAGCCATCTGTTCGCTATACAGAACAGATATCACAATTATATTGACATTGATCTTCCCCGACCTATAATCGTGCTCTCCCCTGAAGGTTGGACCGTCCAGAAATCGTTAGCAATTGTGGCTGTCGTATCAGCTTCCACATGGAGGCTTTTTGTGCGTCCTGCGTCCCTGGTGTTGACCTGTGTAATTAGTCTGACACTGGCTTTTCCCGCGCATGCCCAGCAACAAGCGAAAATTTTTTCCCGCATAACTCAGGCTATCGATGAAAGCGTACGCACCGCGCTCGCCGGCAACACTCATCCTTTAGCCCGTGCGCGTTTCGACCATGGGGCCGCGCCGGCCACCCTGCCCTTGAGCCGCATGCTACTGGTGTTGAAACGCAGCCCGGAGCAGGAGCAGGCTTTGCGCCAAATGCTCGATCAGCAGCAGGACAGATCCTCCTCGAACTACCACAGATGGCTCACTCCCCAGCAATTCGGCGAGCAGTACGGGCCTTCAGACCAGGACATTCAGACGGTCGCGGCGTGGTTGCAGTCGCAAGGCTTGCGCGTGGACCGCATCGCTAAAGGACGCGGCACCATCGAATTCTCCGGCTCAGCCTCCCAACTAACCGCTGCTTTCCACACTCAGATTCATCAGTATGTCATCGACGGCAAATCACACTGGGCCAACGCCGCCGATCCCCAGATTCCGTCGGCATTAACGCCTGTGGTAGCCGGAGTGGCCACGCTGCACAATTTTCTTAAGCAGCCGCAACTTCGTGTCTCCCCAACTCGTATTTTTGCCAAGGTCAGTCCCGGTGCTACACCCCAGGTGACCATCCAGGGCCTGCACGCCCTGGGGCCTGCCGATTTTGCCACCATTTACCACATCAACCCGCTATATCAGGCGGGCATTAATGGCACGAACACGATCATCGCGGTGGTCGCCCGTTCCAATATCAATGTCCAGGACGTTTGGGATTTCAACCACGTTTTTGGCGTGAACGCTAATGGCAGCAACCCCTCTGTCGTGATTGACGGGGCGGACCCGGGCGATTTGGGTGGAGGCGAAGAAGTTGAAGCCGTGCTCGACGCCACTTGGGCCGGAGCCATTGCGCCTTCCGCTCTGGTGGATCTGGTGGTTTCCGCGTCCACCGACACTACCGACGGCGTCGATCTTTCCGAGCAGTACATCGTGGACAACGACCTGGCCAACGTCATGACCGAAAGCTTCGGCACTTGCGAGGCCCTGGATACCAATAGCGATGCCACCTTCCATTTGCAGCTGGCGGAACAGGCCGCTGCCGAGGGCATTACCTATCTGGTCGCCAGCGGCGATTCCGGCTCGGCAGGCTGCGACAGTCCCAACGAAACGCGGGCCACCGGCGGCCTGTCGGTGAACGTTCTCGCCTCTACTCCTTTCGATGTGGCGGTGGGCGGAACCCAATTCAATGAGGGTGCCAATAGCGGGAATTATTGGAATTCCTCTAACACCTCCGGCACGCAAGCTTCCGCCAAATCCTACATTCCGGAGTACGTCTGGAACGAAAGCTGCCCCGTTGCTTCGTGCGGGCAGAATGCCAATCTGGCCGCCGGCGGGGGCGGCGCCAGCACATTCTTCAGCAAGCCCTCCTGGCAGAGCGGGGTCAGTGGCATTCCCAATGACGGCAAGCGCGATTTGCCCGATGTAGCATTTACTGCCGCCGCCGGACACGATCCCTACCTGCTGTGCGTCCAAGGCTCTTGTTCTACATATAGCCAGGGAACCGTGCAGCTATACGCCGTGGGCGGCACTTCTGCTTCTACTCCCTCTTTTGCCGGCATTATGGCGCTGCTCAATCAGAAGATGAACGCTCGCCAGGGCATGGTGGGTTACACGTTGTACAAACTGGCGGCCAACGAAACCCTGTCCCGGTGCAACGCCTCCAACACGTCTTCGCTGCCCGCCGGCAACTGCGTATTTAACGACGTTACGGTGGGCAACAACGCCGTACCCGGCGAAGCCGGCTATGGCACTGGCAGTGCCACCTACACCAGCACGTTGGGTTACGACCGAGCTTCC
>DATGIY010000763.1:0-3585 GCA_035295475.1 Terriglobales bacterium | reverse complement strand
GCAGTCTGCGGCGAAACGCGTGCAGGCAGCCCTGGCCCAACTGACACCCGCACACGGAGAAGCGGCGCCCGACGCTGCCCAGGCATTGCTCCGCTTCCGCGCAAACATGGACGAGCATTTGGAATCGAAGCGCAGCGGATTGGCCATCTTGCTAGCGCCCCGTCTGCGCCCGGCTTGGGGTGCGCTGGCCTTAGTATGCGCCGCGGCTTTCTTTCTGAGCGTGGCTCCGGCTCGCACATTTGCGGAAAAGATCCTGGCCATGCTGCGCGTAAAGCGGATTACGGTGGTCTCCGTTTATCCTCCGAGCACCGAAGCCAGGAGCGATCAGCGCACGGCGAAGCTGCTCAGCCAGCTGATCTCCGACAATGTGGTGGTCACCATGGACGCGGGTAAGCCGCAAGCACAACCCACGGCCGCCGCCGCCAGCAAGGTGGCCGGGTTCGATGTGCGCACCATCGGCGAGCTTGGAACACCGCAGAAGATTATGGTAAACGGAGAAGCCGCCTTCCAGATGACGCTCAACCGGGACCGCATGCAGGCCATCCTGCAGGAAGCAGGTCGCTCCGATATCCAATTGCCCGCGTCCCTAGATGGCGCGATGATCGCCGTGCATATCCCTCGTACCGTACTGATGGCTTACGGCGATTGTCCGGAACATCGCATGGCCCACCATGGACCCCCCATGCAACAGCAGCCTGGGGGAGGCAGCAGCCAGCCCGAAGCGCAGGATAACTGCACGTTCATGGTGCAGGCCCCCAGTCCCACGGTAAGCGTACCTCCCAACCTCAACATTTCACAGGTGGCCGAGGCGGCACTGGAGCTTGCCGGCATGAGCCCCGCGGACGCTCACTCTTTTTGCCAGACCGTGGACTGGTCGTCCACCTTAGTTGTTCCCGTGCCCGGTAATGTCAGCTCTTACCAGACGGTCAGCGTGGATGGGGTCACGGGTACGCTTATCTCTATGCGTTCGGCGCGACCCCGGTATAGTCTGCTATGGGTGAAGGATGGCATCATCTATTCGCTCAATGGCCACGGGGATCCCAACCAGGCCCTGAACCTGGCGGCTTCTTTGACCGATTAGGACTGGCTAGCTGACTGGCTAGCGGATTGCCGTTTTACGTGTTATCTCGACAGCTAGTCAGCTAAGAAGCATGACGCAGGCGAATGAGACCGCGGTCCGGCAATCCGCCGAACGGGCGCGTGCGCCCGCCCCAGACCTTGCCATCGCTACCTATGGCCTGCGCAAGGTGTTCGGCGACAAAGTGGCGGTGCGCGGGCTGACGCTCGAGGTACCGCGCGGGGAAGTTTTTGGATTTCTGGGACCTAACGGCGCCGGCAAAAGCACATCGGTGAAGATGCTGCTCGGCCTGGTTTCTCCCAGCCGCGGCCAGGCTATCGTCCTGGGACAGCCGGCAGGAGACGTCCGCACCCGTGCCAAAATTGGCTTTCTACCCGAACACTTCCGCTTCTATGACTGGCTTACCGGGGCCGAACTGCTGCGTCTTCACGGCCAGCTCTATGGCATGTCGCGATCCGGCTTGCGGCAGAAGATTCTCGAGTTGCTCGAATTAGTGCGCCTGACGCAACACGCCGACAAGAACCTGCGCGATTTCTCCAAGGGCATGCTGCAGCGCATCGGCTTGGCACAAGCCTTGCTCAACGACCCGGAATTGATCTTTCTGGATGAACCCACGTCTGGTCTCGACCCGGGCGGGCGCCGGGTGGTGCGCGACATCATCAAGGCGCAGCGGGAACGGGGCGCCACAGTGCTGCTGAACTCCCACTTGCTCAGCGAAGTTGAGGTCACCTGCGACCGCGTGGCCTTTATCAAGCACGGAGAGGTCATCGAGACTCGGGAACTGAAGAACCTGCTGGAAGAGCAAACCACGGTGCGGGTGCGTGCGGCCAATCTGACGGCGGAAATGGCTGCCGGGGTGCAGAAGTGGGCATCCGGCGTTTCGCTCGAAGATCATCAGCTCACCTTTACCGTCAGTTCGCGAGAGGTGCTGCCACAGGTGTTGCGTTACCTGGTTGCGGGGTGTGCTGACGTATACGAATTCACGCCCCAGCATCTCTCCCTGGAAGATCGCTTCCTGGAAATTGTAGGCAGCGACGGTGGACTGTGATGGGCCTCTGGATCATGGCCGGCGTGACCTTCCGCGAGGCGGCTCGCAAGAAGGTGTTGTGGATGGCTCTTGCCGCCGGCTTGGCCTTTCTCGCGCTTTTCACTACCGGCCTGCATTATCAGATAAGAGATCTAGCGGCGCGGAGGATGAATCCCATCCTGCTCAAACAGGTCCCCGGCGCCATGCTGATGGTTGGGCTTTACGCCATCGACCTGCTCACCGTCGTGATGACCGTTCTGGTGGCGGTCGATACTCTTTCGGGCGAAATTTCATCGGGAACCATCCAGGCCATCGCCACCAAGCCATTGCCGCGCTATCAAATCGTGCTCGGCAAGTGGCTGGGGTTTATCGTTATGATGACGGCTTACCTGGGCCTGCTGGTCGGCGGTATCAACGCCATTACTTATGTCATGGCCCACGTCACCGCTCGTAACGTCGGGCAAGGCTTCGCGTTGATGTGGCTGGAGAGTGTACTGCTGCTTTCGGTCACGTTGTTTTTCGGCACGCATTACTCGACGCTGACCAATGGTGTGCTCGCCTTAGGCTTGGTGGGCCTGGCGTTTCTGGGGGGCTGGATCGAGCAGATTGGCGCCGTCACCAACACCCCAAGCGCGGTCAACGTGGGTATCGTGGCCAGCCTCATTATGCCCAGCGAGGCACTGTGGCGGCGCGCAGCCAACGATATGCAGTCTCCGCTGGCCAACGTGATCAACTTCTCACCCTTCAGCTCCGTATCGCTGCCTAGTTCTGCGATGGTGATGTACGCCGGCCTATACACCGCCCTGGCTCTGGTGTTCGCCATACGCCGCTTCAGCAAACGCGATCTGTAACCGGAGCTGCTTGCGAGACGCACACTTGCCCATCGTAAAGAAACTGCTACCTCCCCATCTTGCAATCGCTTGCGGACGATGTTGACGAATCGCGAAACCTTTTGCTGCGGAGCTGAATCTAAGTAGCTGAAAAGGTTTTTTACCCGGTAACTGTGATTGGCGCTTCCCGGCAAAGGGGGTAGGAATATGTTTTCCGTTCTGCGGGATATGTTCTTGGCTCTGTGGGATGTGTTCTTCGGTTGCCGACACACGCACTACAGCTTCCCTATTACCAGCAAGGCTCTAAAGCGTTCCTCCTCGGCCGTGAGCGAAGCAGGAACTTACGTGGTTTGCCTGGATTGCGGCAAAGAATTTGCCTACGACTGGCAGCGCATGAAAGTGGTATCGGCGCTGCGACCTGCTACTCAGGTTGTAGCCGGTGTTCACTCCTTTGCCCTGAAATAGAGATTCTCTCGCGTCTGCAAAGCGGAGTCCGCTGTCACTCAATGGGTTCGAGGATAGCGGGCTCCGTATCTCGCGCGCTCGGCAATTGCACAACTACCGTAGCCAGAAGCACAAAAACAATTCCCAATAGTTGCGCCGGTCGAACCAGCTCTCCCAACGCCAAAGCGGCAATAAAAATCGAGAAG
>DATGIY010000762.1:0-2133 GCA_035295475.1 Terriglobales bacterium | reverse complement strand
CTGAGCGGGCAGCGCACTTTTGCCGGCGAAACCACCTCCGACTCGCTGGCGGCCATCATCCGCGCCGATCCTGACTGGAATGTGTTGCCGCGCAACTTGCCACGGCGCGTTCGGCTGCTCCTGCAGCGCTGCCTGGAGAAGGATCCCAACCGCCGGCTGCAAGCCATGGGCGATGCCCGCATTGAACTGGAAGACGCGCGCAAGGGAGAGGATGGTGCCGCCGGCGAAGAAAGCGCACGGCCGGGCACCGGCCGCCGCCCCGGCCGAGCAATTTTGTGGGGCATTGCGGGAGTGGTGGCAGGAGCAGTAATCGCGGCGATCGTATTTTTCGCCACCAGCCGGCGCCAGCCGCCTTCGCCCATGCGGCTGAGTTTTGCTTTGCCCCCAGGTCAATTTCTGGAAACCGAGCTGCCTGGCCTCGCCATTTCACGCGACGGGAAAATGGTCGCCTACGTGAGCACGCAGCCCAGCGGGGCGCAACAAATCTGGCTGCGTCGCCTGGACGAATTCGATGCTCAGCCGGTACTGGGCACTACTGGCGCCCATTCGCCTTTCTTTTCACCCGACGCGCAGTGGCTGGGCTTTTTCAGCAACGACAAGCTGGCCAGAGTTCCTCTTGCCGGCGGCAATCCGGAAGTGCTCTGCGACGCCATTGATGGCGGCGGCGCCAGCTGGGGGGACGACGGCAACATCTATTTTGCTGCCTCCGCTACCCGCAGATTCGACGAGCTCATGCGTATTTCCGCGGCCGGCGGACCAAGGCAAACCCTGGTGCGGCCCAATGCCGATCGCAGCGAAGTCAGTTTTGAGCAACCGCAAATCCTTCCCGGTGATCAGGCCCTGCTTTTCACCGACTGGAAGAATGGATTCACCCAGCCCAATGTGGCTGTGCTCTCGCTGCGTACGGGCAAGTTTCAAACCGTCCTGGAGAATGCCAGAAGCCCGATCTTTGTTGCTCCCAACTATCTGGGGTTCACTCGCGATGGTGCGATTTGGATAGCGTCCTTCGATCCCAAGGCGCTCAAGCTCACCGGCACTCCCCATGCGCTGCGCGAGTCGGTGTACCGCGGGTTAAGAGTCGGGCCCGGGGCGGAGCAGTTTGCTGTTTCGCAATCCGGCACGCTGGTTTTTGTTCCCTTCAGCGCGCTCGGTAATCAGCGCGCCCTGGTCGAGTTGGACCGCAACGGCCACGCCACTGACCTTAAGGCGGAGCCACGTCCTTATGAGGACCTCGATCTCTCCCCCGATGGCCGTCACCTCGCGCTCACCGTCGAAGGACCGAAATGGGGTATTTGGACCTATGACCTGCTGCGCGGCACCCTGACCCGCGTAACTTTTGAAAACGACAGCCGCGATCCGTTCTGGATGGCGGACGGCAAGCAGGTGGTTTACAGTTCCCTTCGTGGCAGCGACTGGGGTTTGTACCGCAAAATGGCCGACGGCACGGGCGTGGAGCAGAAGCTGTTCGACTCGAAGTACTGGATTCTCGCTTCTACTTTTTCTCCTGACGGCGCCGACATGATGTTCGTGCAGCGCGACCCCTCCACCGCCAGCGATATCTGGGTTTACCCGCTCAATAAAGGCGGTAGTCCGCATCCCTTTCTCCAGACACCTTTTGACGAGTGGTTTCCGCAATTCTCCCCTGATGGGCGCTTTGTCGTTTATGAATCGAATGAATCGGGCAGGCCGGAAATCTACGTTCGCTCTTTTTCCGGACCCGCCGGCAAGTGGCAGATTTCCACCGATGGCGGCGCCCGGCCGGTTTGGCCCGCCAAGGACAAGGAAATTTTCTATGCCGACGGCAACAAGTTGATGGCTGTCCCAGTGCAAACCACTCCCGCCTTTTCCGCCGGCACCCCGCACGTTCTCTTTCAAGGTGATTTCTATGTGTCCGGCCACTATTACGATGCCACGCCGGACGGCAAACAGTTTTTCTTCATCAAGGGCGCTGGGCCTACGACTTCAGTGTCACAGATCGACCTGGTGCTGAACTGGGCAAGCGAGTTCGGTTCCTCCACATCGCCGGCGCCCTGAACGCTCTTTCCATGTGCAATTCCCACCACGATATCGGCTGACTGATTCATCATTGCATGTTCTGATTCCAGATTAAGAGTACATTGTGGTCCGAGTGCA
>DATGIY010000761.1:0-3532 GCA_035295475.1 Terriglobales bacterium | reverse complement strand
TTTCAGACACTCTATTTCGAGAATGGTTCGCAACAGGGCGCCCATCAGGATACCGCCTTCGTCTATACTGAGCCGCCTTCCATTTTGTAGCCAGCTGGATCGCGCTGGAGGACATTGCTTCCGGTACAGGAGAGTTATTTTACTATCCGGGAAGCCATAAGATGGACGATCTGCTCTTCGCCGAGGGCAGCAAGGCGCTTCGGCCAGGCGATCCGGATGGACCGCAATATACTGCCAGCCTGGAGCGGTTCGTAGCCGAGTATGGTTTTGCGCGAACGCGATTTCTGCCGAAGCGGACGGACGTATTGTTTTGGGCCTCTGACCTAGTGCATGGAGGAGAGCTAGTCACGCGACAGGCTACCCGCAAGAGTCTAGTCACTCACTACTGCCCGCGTTCTGCAACCGTGCCGTATGCGAAGGAAAGGAAGATCCGGCCAAAGCGTCTGCCGTGCGGCGGATGGATAGTGGCTCTGTACTGAATTGCGAGGGATTGGAATGTCTCGCTAGAGGCGGCCCAGGTCTTTGATCTTCAGGAGTTCGTCAACCGGCAGTACAGGAATTCCATAGTTGCGGTCCCAGAACGCGCCCATATTTCCGGAGACGAATGTGCCGGTGATCTGCCGGCCGTTCTTGCGAAAAGCATCCACAATCGGCCCGATCACGCTATCGGCACTCCTTGCCTCCTTGATAGCATCGGGGCGGAAATACTCCGGGTAGCACTCGTGGGAGAACAAGCAGCTTTCGACCGGCAATCGATCGAGGATCGACATGATGTCGCGGCTGGAGCTTTCCAGATCCACGTCCATCCACATGCATATCGGCTGCAGGGTAGATGCGGGCAAGGTATCAGCAAAGAACCCTTTGTGAAAGGTGACAGCTTGTATTTTGCCGAAGGCGCTCACATTCCGCTGAACCTCGGGGAAGGAACCCATAAACTCGCCCGCACGATAATAGTTCGACTCAGATGGGGGCAGACCGGCGAAGGAATCGAAGACATGCATCGGGATGGCCAGCTGGAAGCAGGCCTCGCTGAGCATCGATGTGCTGAATCCCTTATAGCAGCCGAATTCTGCAAAGTCCCCTTTCAGGCCCCAGCTCTGCAAGACGTATAAATAGTGGGCGATGCTGAACATCTCAGGGACGCTGCTGCCGATTGCGAGCAAATCCTTATCAGATGCGGCAGTCTCGTTGAACTTGGGAAAGTGACGTAGAACAAACTCGAATTTTGCCCAAATCAGCTGTAGAAAGCCGAGATAGTGAAACAACGTGGGCAGATGGCGCGGGCCGCGCTGCACGAGGAATTTCAGGTCGTCGACTGCCTGCCTGATGACTTCCGCTGTCCATGCCACATCGTTAGGTTGCTTCCCCCAAAGCCGGCACAGCATGACCTGGATAGAAGCCGGCAGAGGCCCGGGTGAAGGCGCTATTTTCGCCACCATTTCTTCAACCGAGCCATTCACATTCGGGACAGAGACGGTGGCGGACGCAACCGCAGCACCCCGTTTCGGCTTGAAGATGACACGGACGACAGGGCGTGGCGATCGAAAAACACCAGGAGGAAACCTGAAATGAAAGCCGGTGGGACCGCTCGCAGCAGGATATGCTGCTTCAACGTCTGGACGAATTAGTGTAGGCAGGGTTGTGCCGACGGTAGTTCCGTCGACTTGAAATTCTATGGAAGCGATACCTTCACGGGAAAAAACCCAGCCATGAATGTAGTCGGAATTAACTTCATCGAGAAAGTACTGGGGCAGCGGAGAAAACCTTCCGGCCAATCGTCGGAGATGAGAGCGCAGTTTTATGCAGTTGAGTTTACTACAGGCTTGGCGCGACGGGTGGGCGGCAGCCTGCGGGCTATGTGCGACAATTCACGCCCGAGTGCTGATCAAGCGTGTAAGCGGTCGCGACTATGATCCACAAAAAGCACCGCTGCCGTGCACGACAAGGACAATCTTGCCGGGCAGGCAGCGGCGTCAACTGCTGAGCAGGTTACGGCGCAAAGTAACCGAAAAGATCCAGAACGAGATGCGTAAAGTTCGTAGCGTAAGCGTCGGTAATTCCGTCCAGGTTCGGGACGACGGCCAAGTTCGAGGTGACGAAGCCATCGTAAGCGTTGAGAGTGGAAACGACGGGTCGATTCTCGCCGTCCGGCCATAATGTCAGAAATCCGAGCGGACCCTGCGGCACCACGGTGGCGTTGAAGACATAGCCTTTCGCAGTGCTGGCCGGCTCGCACGGACTGCTGGCGATAGGCACCATCAACTCGCCCTGGAATGGCGGGCCGTTGTTGTTGCGGCTATCGAAGGCGCGGCACGGCGGAGTCGGGTAAAACGAGTATTGGCCAGGTGTGCCGAAGTATCCATTTACATCGATGATCACATCGGTGCTGTTCGATGCGAAGACGTTGATATTGCCATGGGGGTCAGCAGCCACGATTGCTGCGTTGTCCACGGCCCCGGCCGCCGTTCCGTTATTGAGCGTCGATACGACGGGAAGTGGACCGCTCGGCCAAAGCGCCAGGAAATACAGCGGCTGGTTGCCGGGATTCGGTGTCACGGTGACGTTGAACGAATACACCTGCGGCTGCACAGAGAGATTCTGGAAACACGGGCTGGAGAGAATGGGCAGCTGACGTGTCTGCATGGCGCCCAGGAATGGCGGGCCTAAGCCCGGGGGCTTGGAGCCGTCGCGCGTGTCGACCACCCGGCACGGGGTGAGAGGAATGAATTTCATGGTTTGCGAGACGGAGGGTACGAAGTAACCATTGATGTCGAGGAGGACATCGGTGGTGTCGGTAACGTAAACGCTGACGGACGTGGCGGCTCCCGCCGGCACGATCGCAGCATTTGCCTTGACCCGACCATCCGGCGAGTTCATGGTCGAAACGTAAGGCTGGGTCCGTCCCGCCGGCCAGATGGTGAGGAAACCTACCGGGTGCGAAGGAACCACAGTAACGTTGAGGGAGTACGCGATGACATTACTCGGCACAACAAAACCGCAATTGGGAGCTGATGCCAGTTGCGGGATGTTAAATACCTGCGAGGTGCCGCCCTGGATGGGGCTGCTTTGTCGAGTATCGGCCAGGCGGCATGGCGGCACGCTTACGAGTTGTCCCGCGCTGGGAGTGGGTCCGGTAAGGCGGAAGACGGTTCCATCGTTGCTCGTGCCGCCGCCGTACGTGGTGCCGTAAAGATTGCCGTTGGCTGCCTGCAGCACTCCGGCCAGGGGCTGCGCGCCGTCCGCACAGTTGGGCAAGGAGCAGAAGGTATACAGCGTGGTGAGTGTGCCACCGGAGGTGATCTGGAATATGGTGGAGATTCCTGCGCCCGCGTTCACAGAGGTGCCGTAGAAATTGCCATCATCGGCTTGCGTCAGGCCGGCCTGAGACGCTGCGCCATCGGATCCCTGGAAGGTGTGCAGGGTGGTGATGGTGCCGGCAGGAGTCATGCTGAAAACCGTGCCCGGCACCGCTGATGTCGTTCCATAGAAGTTGCCATCGGTGCCCTGCAGCAAAGCACCATCGGGATGGGAG
>DATGIY010000760.1:0-3445 GCA_035295475.1 Terriglobales bacterium | reverse complement strand
TCTTTCGCAACAAGGAGACGGTCAACGTGGATGAAGTGGACTTGATGAAGTGGTGAAGCACCAGTTTTCGAGTTTCTGGTTCCAGCGGGAACTGACGACTGATAGTGAGCTAAAGGTTAAGAGCTGATGTTTCTCGAAAACATCTGGATTGTTCCGCTGCTGCCCGCGCTGGGCGCAGTGATCATGTTCTTCTTCGGGCGCAAGCTGTCGAAGCAGGCGGTCAACGGGGTGTGCGTCGGACTCGTGGTCATAGCCTTCATCTGGGCCTGCCTCGCGGTCTGGCAGTTCACCGGCTGGACCAAGGCGCACAACGGCGAGCCCTTCGAGAAGGTGATGTACACCTGGCTGGGCGACGGCACCGGCCATCTCACCTTCAAGATGGCGAGCGGCGCATCCACTGCATTCCAGGCGGACGCCGGCTTCCTGCTCGATCCCCTCTCCAGCATCTGGCTGCTGTTCGTGACCGGCGTCGGCATGTTGATCCACATCTACTCCACCGGCTACATGGCGCACGAGGGCGGCTACTACCGCTTCTTCGGCTACCTCAACCTGTTCATGTTCTCCATGCTCACCCTGATCCTGGGGAACAACTACGCCATGATGTTCGTCGGCTGGGAAGGCGTAGGCCTGTGCTCCTACCTCCTGATCGGCTTCTACTTCCAGCGCCACTCGGCGAGCACGGCGGCAAACAAGGCTTTCATCGTCAACCGCGTCGGCGACGCCGGCTTCATTATGGGGATGTTCACCATCCTCTGGTACTTCGGATCCATCAAGTACACCGAGGTCGCCCACCTGGTGCGCAGCGGACAATTCCACGTCGGCGATCCCATCATCACCGCGGCCACGCTGCTTTTGTTCGTTGGCGCCTGCGGCAAGTCGGCGCAGCTTCCTCTTTATGTCTGGCTGCCGGACGCCATGGAGGGCCCCACTCCCGTGTCCGCCCTCATCCACGCCGCGACCATGGTCACCGCCGGCGTGTACATGGTGGCGCGATCGAATTTCCTATTCGTGCTCGCCCCCGAGTCCATGAAAGTCGTGGCCATCATCGGCGCGCTGACCGCCATCTTCGCCGCCAGCATCGGCCTGGTGCAGAACGACATCAAGCGCGTGCTCGCCTACTCCACCATCTCCCAGCTGGGTTACATGTTCCTGGCCCTGGGCGTGGGCGCCTTCGCCGCCGGCGTGTTTCACGTCTTTACACATGCTTTCTTTAAGGCGCTCTTGTTCCTTGGCGCCGGTTCGGTCATTCACGCCATGAGTGGCGAGCAGGATATGCGCAACATGGGCGATCTGGCCAAGCGCATCCCCATCACCCACTGGACCATGTTTTTCGCCACCCTGGCCATCGCCGGCATTCCCGGCTTTGCCGGCTTCTTCTCCAAGGACGAAATCCTGTGGCAGTCCTGGGCCAAGGACACCAGCGCCTATCACGTGCTGTGGATCATCGGCTGGGTCACCGCCGCCATGACCGCGCTCTACATGTTCCGGCTGATGTACTTGACCTTCCACGGACGCCCGCGCATGGACCACGAGGTGGAACACCACATCCACGAGTCGCCTCGCTCCATGACCGTGCCGCTCATCATCCTGGCCTTCTTTTCCATCTTCGCCGGCTATCTGGGACTGCCGCACAGCCTGGGCGGCTCCGACCGTTTTGGCGCCTTTCTGGCGCCGGTATTTGCACCGGAGGCAAAGGTTCTGCAGGCGCAAGCGCCGCCGCAATTGGCTGCGGGCGAAAAAGAAGCCGAGCACACCAGCGGCACCGAGTACACGCTCATGTTCTTGTCGGTGGCTGTGGCCTTTGGCGGGTGGGGACTGGCGTGGAAGTTTTATCGCCACGCCGATCGCGGCTACGTGGAGCCCATCGCCGCTGCCGCACCGCCGGCGTACCAGCTACTAATGAACAAGTATTACGTTGATGAGGGCTACGACTACTTGTTTACAGGCCGGAGAACGCTAGGGCCTGTCCGGCTGGGCGCCATGGGTTTGGGCGAGGCTACGTCCGAGTTCGACAAGTACGTGATTGATGGCGCGGTGAACGGCGCCGGCTGGAGTACGCGCGCCCTGGGCACACTGTCGCGCCTGTGGGACACCTACATTATTGACGGCGTGTTGGTGAACGGCCCGGCCGTGGTTTCCAAGATTCTGTCGTACCCGGTGCGCCTGCTGCAATGGGGCCTGGTGCAGTGGTACGCGTTTGTCATGGTCGCTGGCTTGTTAGGTTTTGTGGCGTATTACGCCTGGCGGTAGTGCTGCATCGGTTCTCAACCGGTTTTTCTGAGAACCGAGTAGTGAGTACTGAGAACTGCTTTTATGCACAATCACATTCTCTCCGTCATCTTATTTACCCCACTGATGGGGGCGATTCTTTTGCTTTTCGTGCCGCGCGAAAACAAAGCGGCCGTGCGCTGGATCGCCAACATCTTTGCTCTGGCCGGCTTTCTGGTCTCGTTGCCGCTGGTGCCCTGGTTCTGGGCGCTGCGCTTCCAGCCCGGCTTCAAGTTCATCGAAGGCGCACCCAGCAACTGGATTCCGTCCATAGGCGCCGGCTACTACCTGGGCATTGACGGCATTTCCTTCCTGCTCATCATGCTGACCACGCTGCTGGGCTGGATATCCATCCTGTCCTCCTGGTCGGCGGTCGAGGAGCGCACCAAAGAGTACTACGCGTGGTTTCTGGTACTGCAAACCGGCATGCTCGGCGTCTTCATGGCCCTGGACTTCTTCCTGTTCTTCGTTTTCTGGGAAGCCATGCTGGTACCCATGTACCTGCTGATCGGCATCTGGGGCGGGCCGCGCAAGCTTTACGCCGCCATCAAGTTCTTTTTGTATACGCTGCTCGGCTCCGTGTTGATGCTGCTCGGCATCCTGTTCCTCTATTTCAACAATCACAGCGTTACCGGCAATTACACCTTCAGCATCCCGGAGCTTTATAAAACCGCGCCCGCCATTCCGTTTCACTTTGCCATCTGGCTTTTCCTGGCCTTCTTTGTCGGCTTTGCCATCAAGGTGCCGATGTTCCCCTTCCACACCTGGCTGCCGGACGCGCACGTGGAAGCGCCCACCGCGGGCTCCGTCATCCTGGCCGGCGTTCTGCTGAAGATGGGAACCTACGGCTTCATCCGCTTCTCCCTGCCGTTCTTCCCCAATGTCGTCACCAACGGCACCGTGCGCGGCTGGATGATCGGTCTCTCCATTGTGGCCATCATTTATGGCGCCCTGGTTTCGCTCATGCAGAAAGACATGAAGAAGCTGGTGGCTTACTCTTCAGTCAGCCACCTGGGCTTCTGCACCCTGGGCATTTTCGCACTCAACCCGTTGGGCCTGAGCGGCTCGGTGCTGCAGCAGATTAACCACGGCATCTCCACCGGCGCGCTCTTCTTGATCGTCGGCGTGCTTTACGAGCGGCGGCACACCCGCGAAATCGCCGAGTACGGCGGCATCT
>DATGIY010000759.1:0-4838 GCA_035295475.1 Terriglobales bacterium | reverse complement strand
CAGCCGAGGCACCCTGGGAACGGTGCTGGTTTCGACGCGCGCGTCCTACCGCACTCCCCTGGAAATTGTGGGCGAAAGCGGGGTGCTGCGCGCCGATAACGCGCTGAACGTGGAACACCCGGTGCGCATCGAACTGCTGCGCGAGGGCGAAATCGTGGATGCGGAGCGCCTTTCGAACCACCTGGCATACGCACAGCAGGTGGATGCGTTCGCGGATGCGGTCGAGGGCAAGGCTAAGTTCCCTGCTCCGGGGGAAGAAGGCTGGAAGAACCAGATGATTCTGGACGCGGCCTATCGCAGCGCGAAGAGCAGGAGAGTGGAGAAGGTCAGCGGATAATGGGGTGGTTACTGGCCGCTGGCGACGGCAGCGGGCGGAGTACCGCGAGCCTGCAGAATAGCCCAATGCCACTCATCATTGGGCCCGAGAGTCAAACCCAAAGCTTGCTTGAAAGCCGTAGTAGACAGGGGCGGCGCGGAACCCTTGAGGTGGTAAAGGACAGTCTCGTCAGGCTTCTTGAGCACGGGCAAAGGGCCGGCGGCAGCGCTGGCCGGCACCAGTCGTGCGGGATTGGCGAGAGCAGCGGCCTGATTTTCGTGCTTGACCACGGTTAATCCCACGGTAATTTCCTGCACATCCCAATTGCTGCCGTTGTAGATGGAAACCTGCAAAGTGCCGCCGGCGATAACCGCGGGGCCATCGAGCTTCGCCAGCGCGGCAGCAGGAAGATCCTGCGGGCTGGCAGCATTGCCGGCGGGCGCTGCCGGCCCTTGGGCGCTGAAGGCAAAGCTGCAGGTGATTTGCGGCTCCGCATGTTTAACCGGGGCCGGCGGCGGGGGAGCTACTCCCGCGGCGATGGCGCGCTGTTCAGTTTCATGAATTAACTTGGGAAGCTGGGAAAAATTGTCGTTGGTGATGACGGGCAATTCCGCTTTCTTCTTGGCGCGCAAGGCACGGGCGACGTCACCCAAAGACTGATTTTGTCCGGAATCCGACTGGGCGCGCGCCGACGGGCCCAGGGCAAGGCCAGCCATCAGCAGCAAAATGAAAACGACCCGCTTCATGAAAAACCGCTTGCTCACCTGACTCGCATTGTAGCCAGTCTGGAGCCTGCTCCAAGCCCGGCGAATTCAAGTAATTACTAGAAAAGAGCAGTTATAGGAATTCTACCCACCGGGGGAATGGTTGTAGCGGAGGGGTGGGCGCACGTTGGTCGTAGCACAAGCGGGCAAGCTGGCCCACGGTCACTTGACGTTTGTGGGCCCTGTGACACTATGGCGATATTCAATTCTCGTTCCACGGAAGGCTTCCGATGCCTGGTTATGAGGCTTGGCCAACGTTCCGAGGCAAATGGCTGTGCTGCTGTCTGCTGCTGGGTTCGGCGGTTTGCGCACTATCCCAGGCAGCAAATACCCAGGCGTCCGATAACAACGTTCAACCACCTACTGCCGCAAACCAGATACTTTACGACCGCTACGTGAAGGTCACGGTGCCCGAGGGATGGCAGGAAAGGCGTTCCTGGGAGTTAGGCGAGGACCGTTCCCTGCCCCTTTACAATTCGTCCAATGGAGCCGTGGTTTTCGTGTGGGGATTCGACCGTCCCTTATATCGGCACGGCTACATTGAGTCGCTGGCTGCGGGCGACCGGCTGAGCCGGCGGCTGGAGGTGGATCTGAGCTTGTGGCCGGCGGAGGCGTCGCGGTATTACGCCATGGTTTCCGGCGGCTTCATGATGCGGACCACGGCGCACACAGTCACGGTCGGGCCGTCGTTGAAACCGGGAGAAGTTCATTACCTGGGAAAGAGCAAGGCTGGGCCGGCGCAACTGGAGATGATCGAGTACATCTCGGATGCGGAAGTGGACCAGGCTTTCGCCACAAAGTACAAGATGAGCTCAGAGCTGGTGGGCAGCCGGGCGCAGATCCTGCTCGGACAAGCCACATTCGACGGTGGTTCGCAGGGATATACGGTAATAGCCTGCCGCTTCATTACGAAAGCTGACGATCGAGCATGGCTTGACGCAGTGCTTTCACACATCGATCCACTGCCAAGAGCGGACGAGGAAAAGGGATTGGCGGCCGAGAAGGTACGCGACGAATTAAGCCACGCTTCGGCCGTGATCCAGGACGGCCGCTACGTGCCGGCGCTGTCGCAACTCACCGCGGTGCTGCAGGAGGATCCGCAGAACGATAATGCCCTGATGTTGCAGGGAGAAGCGCTGCTGCGGCTGCACGAGCTGGAAGACGCGGAAAAGGCCCTTCGCCAGGCTGTCTACCTCAACCAGAACAACGACCGAGCGCACTTCGTGCTGGGAACGCTACTGTGGGAGGAACAGAAACGCGAGGAAGCGTTAAGGGAATGGGAACTGGTAAACCGGATCAGTCCGCTATACCCGAACATCGAACAGGTGCTGCTAGAGAAGCAGGCGCAGCATCCGGCAGCCGCTACGGAACAACAGCCGTAGGCGGCCCAGCGCACACCGTCTTTACAAACCGCCCATGGAGCGCAGCCGGCTCACCGGATCGGTGACAGGCTGGCGTTTGAAGACGAAGCGCGCCACCAGGAATCCCAAAGCTACCCACCAAACTTGCAAAGGCTTCATCAGTCTCACCCCGTCCTCCCAAATCCGGCGAAAAGGCTGTTGGGAGGGCATTTCCAGCACATTAGCGGGAGGCAAACCAAAGGACAATGGCCCGAAGGTACCACGTGATGGTTACGGTGGTAAGCGGGCAGTTGCAAACCGTCTGGAGGCGGAGAAGGTTTCAAGCTTTCAGGTATCGAGTTTCGAGTTTCGAGTTTCGAATTTCAAGCTTTAAGAGGCAGCCGCCTAGACCTGCAGCACATCGCCGTCCTGGCTGCCCTTTTTCTGCGTCACACAAGAAACCGCAGTGGCTAAAAGGACACCCCCAACGACGCCTGATAGCTGCGGGGAGTCACGAAATGCGTGCCGCTAAAGGTGGACAGGAAATTATAGAGCGCCACTTTGTTGGTCAGGTTAACCACGCTGAACGTCAAGTTCACGTGATACGGTTCGGTGCGAAAAACGTTCTGCAGGCCTGTGCCGACATCAAACAGGTTGCGAGGAGAGATGCGGGCGGGGTTGGTATCGGGATTGAAAGTCCCTGCGGCAGAGATGCGAACACGAGTCGCACCGAAGATGGGCGACGAACAGCTGGTGATGCGGGCAGTAGGGGTAGCGAAGGTGTTGCCGCAAAACAGCCCGATCTGCGCCTGCTGATCAGGGTCAAAAGTAAGCGCCGTCGCGAAATCGGGCACCGCACCGGCTACGAGGCCGCTTTGGTAATCCCAAGTGAACCCGAACCACGGGCCTGACTTTCCCACCTGGTACTGCAAATGAGTGTTCTGTTCAAAGGCCTGGTCATGGTCAATGCGAAACGGTCCGCTGAGGGCGACCGGCGAATTGAAGATGATGCCGCCCACCTCGGGCCCGAAGAAGCGGGAGCGGGCGTGGCCCATCACGGTGTAAGCGCTGAGGCCGTGCCAGGCGGGGAAATTGATGCGGGCGGAGAATCCGTCAATTTTCGACTTTTTCCACTGGATGGGGAAAGCCAGCGGCGTATTCAGGATGACATCAAAGTCGTAATCCCCGGTGGTGAACTTCCAGAAGTAATCGGCGGAAATGGACAAGTGCCTGTCCAGCGCCTGCTCGAAGCCCACGTTGTACATGTTGCGCCGCGCCGGGGTGATGGGCTGCGCACCAAAGGCGCCGAAAACGCGCTGCGCCAAGCCGCCTTGCCCGGTAGAGCTGGAGAGAATGAGGTTTTCGTTGTAGGGCGTCAGGAGAAGCCTGCCGTAAGAGGCGCGCAGAACTGTGCTGGTGCGCTTGACTTGGTAGGAGAGACCGACACGGGGCTCAAGCGCTGAGCCATGGCTCAACCCGCTGTAGTTGTCGCCGCGCAGACCGGCGGAGATGCTGAACTGGCGAAGGCTGATGGTATCCTCAACATAGGCGGCCTCCTGTTTGATATCGGTAGCGCCGCGAAAATTGAAGAGCCCCCCGCCACGAGTCAAATCAAAGGGCAGAAGCCCGGGCTGGAAACCCGGATTCGCCAAAAATCCCGCAGCCGCGCACTGAGCCGGATTGCGCACCCCGGGAGCGACGACCGGCGCGCCCGAAGCCGCCGCGCACAAGGCATTGAACAGGGGATCCGTGAGCCCGGTCTGAAAGTTCTCCGATAAAAACGTGTGATAGAAGTTCACACCCGCTTTAGCGTTGTGAACGCCTTTCACATAGGAAACATCAACTTTGACACCGGCATTGGTCAGCCGCCGGCCTTGCGAGAGCGTTGCCGGCTGATCAAAAAAGCGATCCGCACTGGGGAAATACCCGACCCGATCCTGGCGCACGTACGCATCCGCGGTGAGAAGCGTGTAGGTGTTGAACAGGTGCGTATATCCCGGAGCGAAGTTGAACGTCTGCAGCTCTTGTCGCTGGTCTTGCCCCGCGTTCAGCTGGTCAAAATCGTTGGGTATCTGGAACCAGGAACGCGAGAGCCACCAGTCGAGATGAAAGCTGTCGGCTACATCGGGCTGGTAGTCGAAACGGTCAAAGAAGTTCTCCACATTGCCTTTATCGTGGATGGGAAAGAACTCAGGAGAGTCCAGGAATCGCCCGCTGTTGACGCCGTCAGCAGAGAGAAAGTTAGCCACTTTGTTGCTGCCGAGGCCGAAGGTCAAGCTGCCATCCGATGTTCCAAAGGAACCGAAACCCGCGGTCACACTGCCAAAGGGTTTGGCGCTGCCCAGGGCCGAGCGGGTCGTGGTGCGGACAACCAGGCTGGCTTTGTCGCCAAATTCCGCCGGCGGAACCCCGTTGATG
>DATGIY010000758.1:0-2061 GCA_035295475.1 Terriglobales bacterium | reverse complement strand
CTAAATAAAATCATGTTGAAGTCTATTACCGAGTGGCTCGAAGACCGCACCGGCGTTGTGAGTGCGCTGCATCATTTTCTCTACGAGGATATTCCGGATTCAGCGGGCTGGCACCAGGTGCTCGGCAGTGTGGCGTTATTTGCCTTTCTCACGCAAGTGGTCACCGGCATACTTTTGTCATTCAACTACGCGCCGACGCCGGGAGATTCCTATAGCAGCGTGCGCTACATCGTCCTGGAACTGACCGGCGGATCGCTGATGCGAGGACTGCATCATTGGGGCGCCAGCCTTATGATCATCGTCGTGGTTCTCCACATGACCCAGGTGTTCATTTGGGGGGCATACAAAAAGCCTCGGGAAGCGACCTGGATGGTCGGCGGGTTTCTGCTCTTGTTGACGCTGGCCTACGGCCTCACAGGATACCTGCTGCCCTGGGACAACCGGTCATATTGGGCCACGGTAGTGACCACGCGGATCATGTCGTCGGCGCCCGGAGCCGGGCCGTACCTGCTGCAGCTGCTGGGAAGCGACGGAAACTCGATCGGGGTCGTCACCTTTGCGCGCTTCTACGCCGTGCACGTCCTGCTGCTCCCGCCGCTCACTTTTCTGCTGATCATCATTCACCTCATCTTGGTACGCAGACACGGCGTGGCCCCCCTGCCGGAGGATGCGCACAAGCCCAAGAAAAAATTCTTCCCCGAACAGGTGTACAAAGATACCGTCGCAACCTTCTTGTGGTTTGCGGTTCTGGTGGGGATGGCCATTTTCGCTCGCGTTCCGCTCGGTAACGTAGCGGACCCGACCGATACCAGCTTCATCCCGCGGCCTGAGTGGTACTTCCTGTTTCTGTTCCAGATGCTGAAGGTCTTCGAGGGGCCCCTGGAGATTGTCGGCAGCATTATATTGCCGACCCTGGCGATGATCGCATTATTCCTGGTGCCGTTTATCGACCGCGCTAAAATGTCGAAGGTCAGGCAGCGTACCGGTGCGATGGCGTTGGTTGTGCTGGGTGCGCTCGGGTGGAGCGGGCTCACTGCCCGGGCCATCGCGACCACGCCGCCCCAGAACGAACCGGATGGACTCGCGATCATACAGACGTGGCAACAGATTCCCCCTGAAAATCTGGCAGCGATCGGTTATTTCCGAAAGGATAACTGCGCGAGCTGCCATCCTGTGGGCAAGGCCGGCAGTGGGCCGGACCTTACGGTCGGTCCGGCCAGCCGAACCGCCGATTGGCTGGCCATGCACATTATGCAGCCGGCCGCCGGGGCGCCTGCCAGCCAGCTCAAACCAGCCGAAATCAAGACTCTGTCCACGTTCGTCGCCAAACGCACGGATGACGATGTAGAAGCCTGGACGGGAGCTCCGCAGCCGGCAGTCGACGGCGCTATGCTCTATCAGTCGAGCGATTGCGGATCGTGTCATGTGTTAAACGGCAGTGGTTCTGAGGTGGGACCGGGATTGAATGGCTTGGCCGAACGTCGCCAGCGTGATTGGGTAGAGAAGCACTTCGCGGCGCCTGAAAAGTACACGCCTAACTCGATCATGCCGGCCTTCACGTTCAATCCCCAGGATCTGGACCACATCACCAGTTACCTGATGCAGATTCCAAAATCCTAAGGATCGCTTTTGGAGAAGCGGCCGATTTTGGCGCTCCCGGCAAGGGGTGCTGTAGCTCAAGCCGAATTGCCTCATTAGTTTGCGCAAGGCGCGCAGCGCGTTGTGACCTCACTGGCTTCGGAATATCGTTCTTGACAAGGTCTAGCGCCGGTGCTAGCATTACTGCTGAACGGGCGCAGTGCGGCTCCGTGTGGAACCTAGGAACCTAATGGGAGGTACGATGAGAACAAAGCTAGCTATTTCGATGGCAGGTCTTTTGATCGCGGCCGCGGTGCCGGTGCTCGCGCACCATTCGTTCGCGGCGGAATACGACGACAAGAAGCCTGTAAAATTGACGGGCACGGTAACCAAAGTCGAGTTCATGAACCCGCATATCTGGGTGATCATGGATGCGAAGGATGAGAACGGCGTGGCGGGCAAGTGGCAGTGCGAAGGCGGACC
>DATGIY010000757.1:0-6341 GCA_035295475.1 Terriglobales bacterium | reverse complement strand
AAACCACCACGTCGGGCAAGCTGGCCTTCTGGCTGAAAAAAGGCGGGCACCGCCCCATGCTGGTCAGCGTGGACGTCTACCGTCCCGCGGCTCGCGAGCAATTGAAAGTAGTGGCCAATGCCGTGGGCGCCAGTCTTTACGAAGGGCAAGTCGCTGAGGCCAATACGGCGGCTGTGGAGCGCCTGGCCAAGGAGGCGCGGCGCGAGGCGGTCAACAGCGGATGCGATGTGCTGGTGGTCGATACCGCCGGCCGTCTGCACATTGACGAGCAGCTCATGGAGGAGATGCAGTCGCTGAAAGCGCTGCTCAACCCCCAGGAAATCATGTTCGTGGCCGACGCCATGACCGGCCAGGACGCGGTCAAATCCGCCGACGAATTCCATAAGAAACTTTCGCTCACCGGCGTGGTGCTGACCAAGATGGATGGCGACGCCCGCGGTGGGGCGGCGCTTTCTATCCGCCACGTGACCGGCGCGCCCATTAAGTTCATCGGCATTGGCGAAAAATATGATGCTCTGGAGCCGTTCCATCCCGACCGCATCGTCAGCCGCATTCTGGGCATGGGCGACATCTTGTCGCTGATAGAAAAAGCGGAAGCCAACGTCGACAAGAAGAAAGCCGAGCAACTGGCGCAGAAAGCCTTGGCCGGCGACGGTTTTTCTTTGGGCGACTTCCGCGACCAGCTGCTGCAGGTGAAAAAGATGGGTTCATTGCAGAGCCTTATCGGCATGCTGCCGCGGATTGGGCCATTCTCGAACCTGAAAAATGTGGCCGATAAGGTGGACGAGAAGGAGATTTCGCGGGTGGAAGCCATTATCAACTCGATGACCGCTTACGAGCGCGACCATCATGAGGTGATCAACGGCAGCCGGCGCAAGCGCATTGCCCGCGGCTCGGGAACCAGCATTCACGAGGTCAATCAGCTCCTGCGGCAGTACGTGCAGATGCGCAAGATGTTCAAAGACATGGGCAAAGCCAGCTTCGCCCGCAAGCTAGCGGGCATGAAGCTGCCGGGGATGTAAGAAAGACTCAGCATGAAATGGCGCGGGCTGGAGGAGTCAAAGCCGGGGAGCAAAACGGCCAGCTTGCGCGAAGAACTGGAAGGGCGCAAAGCGCTGGCGGAACAATACGTCCCGGCCGACGTTCAGGAGGTAAACCGCCGCACGGTAGAAGGGCTGCGGGTTTCCGGCATCGCCCAGCGGGTGCTAGCGGGCGGAGCCCAGGCTCCCAACTTTGCATTGCCGGACCAGGACGGGAACACGGTATCGTCCGCTGACCTGCTCAGCCGCGGGCGGCTGGTGATCTGCTTTTATCGGGGACGGTGGTGCCCGTTTTGTGTGGCCCAACTGGAGGCCATGAACGCCGTCCTGCCTCAGATTCGGGAAGCCGGCGCCAGCCTGGTAGGCATCTCTCCCCAGACGGTAAAACAATCCTTCTTCATGCGCGACCAGCATGAGCTGCGATTTCCGCTGCTCAGCGACGCGGGGAATGTGGTGGCGCGGCAGTTCGGCCTGGTCTATTCCGTTCCGGAAGAACAAAAACAGGTATACAGCCAGACCTTTGTCAATTTACCTTTTGTGAACGGCGACGCCAGCTGGGAACTCCCCATCCCGGCCACCTACGTTCTGGAAACAGATGGCACGATTCTCTATGCCAGCGCGGACGGCGATTATACCCGGCGTCCGGAACCGGCGGACCTCCTCCTCGTGCTGGCGAGTAAGAAAAATTAACCAGGCAAGAGGGGCGGTTCAAGCCAGGCCGATGGCCAACCAAAACCCCGATCCAGAGCCTGCCGGCAGGGAATGAGCCGGCCTTTGAATCGTTACAAAATTGGTGCTACTTGTGTTCTGGATTCCGAACTCGATAAAATTGCGCTTTACAAACACCCCGCTTAGGAGGTAGTTTGCGCTGTTTGGTAGGATGCCTGCTAGCCGTGTGTGTCAGCAGGGTTGCCAAGCCTTTAAAGTTACGGGATAATAAGGGTTTGTCAATCCTGACTCGAGTCAGAAGGTAGGTCTCTTTTCGTGTTAATGATTCGACTGGCGCGCATGGGTGCGCGTAAACAACCGTATTACCGTGTGGTCGTAATCGAGAAGGAGCGGGCCCGCAATGGCCGTGCGCTGGAAGTGGTGGGAACCTATAATCCCCGCACCACCCCCGCCAGCGTGGAGTTGAAGCGCGATCGTATCGAACACTGGCTTTCCAAAGGCGCCAAGCTGTCCGATACGGTCAACCGACTGCTCACTAAGGCTGCTCCTGCTTCTCCGACCGCGGCGTAACACTCGCGCTTACACGCCGGCATATCACCCCAGTACAAAGGAGTAGGTCCCGATGGCGACGGATCAGGGTGGGGATATGCGATCCTTGGTAGAACAGATAGCTCGGGCTCTGGTGGATGAGCCGGAGCAAGTCTCGGTCCAAGCTATAGATGGAGAACAGGTTACGGTATTGGAACTGCGCGTTTCCCCTAATGACCTGGGCAAGGTGATTGGCAAGCAGGGACGCACGGCGCGTTCCATTCGCACCATTCTGAGCGCAGCCGGCATGAAATTGCGCAAGCGTTTTACCCTGGAGATTCTGGAATAGCCGAAGAGTTCATCACCATCGCCCGCGTAGTTAAGACCCAGGGGCGGCGGGGCGAGGTCGCCGCAGAACTCCACACTGATTTTCCCCAGCGTTTTGCCGAACGGGAGCGGATTTATGCGCTGCCGCCCGCGGGGACGCGCCGCGAACTGCGCCTGGAAGAGTCCTGGCCCCATCGGGGGCAGTATGTGCTGAAGTTTCAGGGGATAGATTCGATCAGCGCGGCAGAAGAACTGGTGGGCTGCGAACTGCAGATTCCCATCGCCGAGCGAACGCCGCTGGAAGAGGGAACGGCTTACGTCAGCGACCTGGTGGGATGCGTGGTTTGGGATGTGGCCGCGGATGGCAAAGCAACCGAGGTAGGCGCCATATCCGGGGTGCAGTTTGGAGCCGGTGAAGCGCCTTTACTGGTGGTTCGTTCCGGGAAAAGGGAATTGCTGATTCCCTTCGCAGCGGAATATCTGCGGCGGTTGGATTTGCCGGCACGACGGGTGGAAATGCATTTGCCCGAGGGCCTGCTGGACGTCGATGCCCCATTGACCGAAGAAGAGAAACGGCGGCAGCGGGGAGAAAGCTAGTTTCCAGTTTCGTAGGAAATATGCCGCCGGCCTGAAACTCGAAAATAAAACTTGAAGCTCTGCCTATGCAGTTTCAGATCGTAACCATTTTTCCGGATTTTTTTCGGGGGCCGCTGGACTACGGCATCGTACGCCGCGCCCGGGAAGCCGGACTGACCGACACGCGCATCATCGACTTGCGCGACTTTACCCATGACCGCCATCGCACGGTGGATGATCGCCCCTTTGGAGGGGGCGAAGGCATGGTGCTGAAGCCGGAGCCGATTTTCGAGTGCCTGGAGGCGCTGGGGATTGCCCCACGCGAAGCGCGGCTGTCCAGCACAGCGAAAGAATCGGTAGTTCTGCTCTCCGCCCAGGGCCGGCGTTTCGACCAGGCCGCCGCTGCGCGGCTGGCCGCTCTGGACCGTGTGGTGCTGGTTTGCGGTCGATATGAGGGCGTGGACGAGCGGGTTAATGACTTTTTGGCCGATCGCGAGCTTTCTATCGGAGATTACGTTCTAAGCGGGGGGGAATTGGCCGCCGCGGTAGTGATGGATACGGTTACCCGGCTGCTGCCCGGAGCCTTAGGCAACGAAGCCTCCGCCCGCCAGGAATCGTTTTGCGGCGGAGACGAAAATCAGCCAGAAAGCGCGGAGGGCAGTCAGGCTGCACCTTTTTCGACCTGCGGCTCCGGCGGGTTGCTGGATTACCCGCACTATACCCGGCCGGCGGAATTTCGCGGCATGGCGGTGCCGGAGGTGCTTTTTTCCGGCGATCATGCGCAAATTCGCCGCTGGCGGCGCCGGGCGGCGCTGGAGAAAACCCTGCGGAATCGCCCCGATCTGCTGCAGGGCGCCCAATTGAGCCCGGAAGACCAGCAGTTGGTTGCACAAATTTCAGGGAAAACTATTTAGAATATCGCCAGGGCCAACCTGGCCGATTTTAGAGGAAGAGCTTATGTCGAACCTTGTAATTGAGAAATTGCTGGCCAAGAGCCGCCGTACCGATCTGCCGCAGTTTGGCCCCGGCGACACGGTGCGCGTGCACGTGAAGATCAAAGAAGGGGACAAGGAACGGGTGCAGGCCTTTGAAGGCGTCGTCATTTCCCGCACCGCCGGCCCGCAGGCCAGTTTTACGGTGCGCAAGATCAGCTTTGGCCAGGGGGTGGAGCGAATTTTTCCGGCCAGTTCCAAGGTGGTAGACCGAGTGGATGTCGTGCGCTCGTCGCGGGTGCGTCGTGCCAAGCTGTATTATCTGCGCAGCTTGAGAGGGAAAGCCGCGCGGCTGCGCGAAGTAGAGTAGCTTGCGGCGTCCCTACTCTGCTGAGACCACAGGGGTTCCTCCGAATTTGCGTAATTGAGCAGGGCCCTGGGGCCACCACTTGTCCTTCGGTGGCGGTCGCTGCCGCCCTGTTCAAAATTCGCCTTTCTCTGATAAGCTTAGTCGCCGCCTGACCACCTCTCGTCTGTTACCGGCCAGGCTTTCACCCGAAAGAGCATGTTTCCCCGCGCCTTCCATTACCACCGCGCCGCTTCGCTGCAGGAAGCTGTCGCCATGCTGGGGCAAATCGGTCCCGAGGCCAAGCTGCTGGCCGGCGGCCAGAGCCTGATCCCGCTCATGAAGCTGCGCTTCGCCAATCCAACTCACCTGGTGGACCTGAATTTCGTTCCCGCTGCCTCTTACGTGAAGCAGGATGGGGGCGGCTTGCGAGTGGGGGCGCTCACCTGCCACGCCGACATTGAGAATTCGCCGGCCGCCGCCGCTATTCCGATCCTGCACGACTGCGCGGCGGGCATCGCGGACGTTCAGATTCGCAACCGGGGCACCATCGGCGGCTCGCTGGCGGAAGCCGATCCCAGCGGCGACTGGGCGCCGGTACTGTTGACGCTCGATTCCGAAGTTCGCTGTCTTGGGCCAAAAGGCGAGCGCACCGTTCCGATTTCCAAGTTTTTTGTTGACGCCTATACCAGCGCGCTGGCTGACGGGGAATTAGTCAGGGAAGTCGAGATAAAGGCGCCCTCCAAGGGAAGTGGCGGGGCTTATCTGGCGTTCAAGCGGTCGGCCCCGGTGTATGCCAGCGCCAGCGCGGCGGTGCGGCTGACCATGGAAGATGGAGTCTGCCGCGACGCGGCCATTGTGCTGGGAGCGGTGGGCCTGACGCCGATCAAGGCCATCGAGGCGGAAGCGGTTTTGCGCAACAACCAGGTTACGAGCAAAGCGCTCGAGGCTGCGGCCGAGGCGGCGCGCGCGGCGGCCGATCCCCAGCCCGACATGCGTGGTTCCGCCGAATACAAGCGGCAGCTGGTGACGGCGCTGGTCAAACGCGCCCTGGAAGTGGCGCTGAAGCGCGCACGCGGTGAAAAGGTAGAACTGGGCCACATCTATGCCTGAAAAAGAACAGCGGGTGGCAATCCGGGTTAAGGTGAATGGCAAGGAGCATCGGCTCGAAATTGAGCCGCGCCTGCTGCTGGTGGAGTTGATACGCGAGAACCTGGACCTGACCGGCACGCACGTCGGCTGCGATACCAGCTACTGCGGCGCCTGCACCGTGCTGCTCAACGGCCGCGCGGTCAAGTCCTGCACGGTTCTGGCGGTGCACGCCGATGGTGGCGAGGTGCTCACCGTGGAAGGGCTGGCGAAAAACGGCGAGTTGCATCCCATCCAGAAGGCTTTTGGAGATTCCTACGGCCTGCAATGCGGTTATTGCACGCCCGGCTTGCTGATTTCCAGTTACCAGTTGCTGCAGCATAATCCCAATGCCAGCGAGAAAGATATTCGCAAGGCGATTGCCGGAAATACCTGCCGCTGCACCGGTTACCAGAACGTGTTCAAAGCGATCAAGGCCGCAGCCAAGGGGGTCTAGAACATGGCGATCAAGTTCGGAGGAGAATTCGAAGTCAAACGCAGCCCGGAAGAGGTGTACGACTTTCTTACCGATCCGCAGAAGTTTGGGCCGCTGCTGCCGGATTTTCAAGGTATGTCGGTGCAAGACCCCACCCATTTCACGGTGAAGGTGAACGTGGGCGTCTCCTACATCAAGGGAACGGCGGAAGTAAAAATGATACTGGCGGAGGCGAATCGGCCGGGGCGCGCCAAGTATACGGGACAGGGCAGCGTGCCGGGCGGCGGGGCGAACATCGTTGCCGGATTCGATTTGGCAGGCTCCAACGGCGTTACCAAGGTGGCCTGGGCGGGCGAAGC
>DATGIY010000756.1:0-2987 GCA_035295475.1 Terriglobales bacterium | reverse complement strand
GTGCAGAGGTAATGCCGGGCTGATCCAGAATCCAGCGCAGCGCCAGTTCCAGCACTCCCCGGTGATAACGACGCCGAGCCAGGCGGTCTAGTTCCTCCACCGCTTTTAGATACTGGCCGTAGCGTGGAGCCTGAAACTTGGGATCCAAGCGCCGCAGGTCATCGCCGCTAAATTGCGTGTCGGGCTTCATGCGTCCGCTGAGCAGACCGCGGCAGAGCGCGCCGTAGGAAAGAACACTGATCTTATGCTCCCGCGCGTAGGGGAGCACATCGCGTTCGATACCCCGTTCAAAAAGGTTATAAGGCGGCTGAATGGTGTGCAGAGGCGCGGCCGAGCGAAAGCGCTCCATCTGCTGGGGCGAAAAATTGCTCACTCCGATAGCCAGAATCTTTCCCTGCTCGTAGAGGAGCCGCATAGTTTCCGCAACCTCTTCCAGCGGAACCCGGTTATCAGGCCAGTGGATCTGGTAGATATCGATGTAGCTGGTGCGCAGGCGACGCAAGGAGTGTTCCACCTCCGCCGCCAGCCGGCGACGACTGGAATTCCGCGCCAGCGTTCCTTTTTCCCACTCGATGCCGGCTTTGGTAGCCAGCACTACTTCCTCCCTCCGCCCGTACTCGGCCAAGGCCTGCCCGACGATCTCCTCAGAGCGCCCGAAACCGTAGAGGGGGGCGGTGTCAATCAGATTGATGCCTCGATAGAGGGCAGCATGGATGGTGCGAATCGACTGCCGTTCGTCGGTGCCGCCCCACATCCAGCCGCCAATCGCCCACGTCCCCAGCCCAATGCGGGATACTTTCAGGTTTGTGCCGTGAATTACCGCGTGTTCCATTCTGAAACTCCCGGTCTCTAGCCTGTGGAAGCCAAACTGATTGGTTTAGATGTCAGCAGCAGGCGACAAAGGTCAACAGCTACCGCAAACATTCCCTAAGAATCATGCTGGCAAATTCTCTCCTTAGTAATAGGTTGCGATGGAGTCCCGCCGAAAGCTGTTGTATTTCTGAATACCGCGCCCCTAGTGTTCCGCCTGAAACAAGTAGCGGCCGCTCCGCGTATGGCTCAACGACTCCACCACCTTGAGGAAGGCCTGCCCAGCGTGAGAAAGCGTAGCCTGGCGGCGGTAAATAATGCGCAGGCGCCGCTCGAAATTCAGTTCGTTGACCGCCACGCGCACCAATTCTCCCCGCGCGATATCGTCTTCGACAGCCAATCCCGGTACCAAAGCCACACCGTTCCCCATGGCCACGAATTTCTTGATGCATTCGATGCTGGGCATCTCGATATGCATGTGCAGGGGCGTTTTATGCCGGGCAAACGCCTGCAGCACCTTGGCTCGATAAGGCGAAGGCACGTTGTGGGCGACAAATACTTCCGCCCCCAGCTGCCGTATGCTCACGTCGCCGGCCGTCGCCAGCGGATGAGTAGGCGGCACCACAAAGGACAGTTCGTCCCGATAAACCACCAGCGAGCGCAACTGCGGATCCTCCGGCCGGAACGAAACCGTCCCCAGCTCCGCGGCATGCTCCTGCAGCTGCTGCGGGATCTTGCTGGCCAGAGAACGCTGAATGGCGATGTGAATCATGGGATGCACGCGCCGGAACTCGTGCAGCACCCGCAAAAGATACAGCGAGGTGTACTCGTTGGCGGCGATGGTCAGGCGGCCTTTTTGCATTTGGCGCAGCTCCACCAGCGACAGCTTGGCTTCGTTGCGCAAGTTGAGTAATTCCTGGGCGTACTCCTGCAGCAGCTTGCCGGCGTCGGTCAGGCTGCCGTCACGGGACGAGCGGTCCAGGAGCAACTCCCCCAGTTCCGCCTCCAGGTTGCGGATAACCTGGCTCACCGCCGGCTGGGTGCGGTGCAGACGCTTGGCCGCCCGCGAAAAACTCTTCTCCTCCGCCACCGCCAGGAAGGTTTCCAGCTGAAAAAGTTCCATGCCATCTCCATTACCCAGACTTTGGATCACCCCCGTCCAGGGCGATACTAGAAATAATACTTATAGATCGTAGAAGAATTATAAGCTTGATTTATTGACTAGTTTACCGTGAAATAACCGGAATCTCAGGGAAGGAGGCGGCATGACCGGTTCCCGTGTAACCGTGTTCGATACCACCTTGCGCGACGGCGAGCAGGCGCCCGGCTGCAGCATGACCGTGCCCGAAAAGCTGCGCCTGGCCCGGCAGCTGGACAAACTGGGAGTGGACGTGATCGAAGCCGGCTTTCCCATCGCCTCCGACGGTGATTTTGAGGCGGTGCGGGCGGTGGCGCGGGAGGTGCGGCGCCCCATCATTGCCGGACTGGCGCGTACCCGGGAAGAAGACATTGCCCGGGCGTGGGACGCCCTGGTACACGCCGAGCGCCCGCGTATTCACATTTTTCTGGCTACCTCCGACATTCACCTGCAGTTTAAGCTGAAGATTACCCGCGACGAGTGCCTGCGCCAGATTTCCAGCTCCGTAGCTTACGCGCGCACTCTCTGCCCGGATGTGGAGTTCTCGCCGGAGGACGCCACCCGCTCCGAACTGGATTTCCTTTGCCGCGCGGTGCAGGCGGCGGTGGATGCCGGCGCCACCACCATCAATATTCCGGATACCGTGGGCTACACCGTGCCCGAGGAATATCGCGCCATCATTCACGCCATTCGCCAGCGGGTGCGCGGCATCGAGAATGTCGTGATTTCCGTACACTGCCACAATGATCTGGGAATGGCCGTAGCCAACACTCTGGCGGCGCTGGAAGCCGGCGCGCGTCAGGTGGAGTGCACCATCAATGGCATCGGCGAGCGTGCCGGCAATGCCGCTCTGGAAGAGATCGTGATGGCCACACGGGTGCGCCCCGATCGGCTGCAATACGACACTGCGATCCAGACCTCCGAACTCTTCAACACCAGCCAATTGCTGGCCAGAACTATTTCTTTCGCGCCCCAGCCCAACAAAGCCATCGTGGGCGCCAACGCATTCGCCCATGAAGCCGGAATTCATCAGCACGGC
>DATGIY010000755.1:0-3110 GCA_035295475.1 Terriglobales bacterium | reverse complement strand
CCCTTCCTTCGATTGTCGTTACGCCCGGCGAATTTGTCGTCCGCGCGGCGGTCGAATTTTTGATGGCCGCTCTTTCGAAGAATTTCCTGCGCTCCAATCCAGAGTTGGGCATCCGTGTTACATCCGCCGCAGTCTAACGGTGTGAAAAAACTTATGCGCGCCGCCGTTGACACTCCCCGCCCCACCCAGGACGAGGCGGCCTGGGATCTGTTTGTCTTTCGCAAAGCTCGCGAGAGCCTGGCGAGCGAAGCCCTCAAGCAGCAGCTCCTTGCCGCTTTGGGCCCGGCCTTAGCGGAGAACCACCAGGACGGCCTGCTCAATTGCCTGATCCGGGCCGGCGAACTGGAATGCGCCCTGGCCGATGTTTCCAGTCCTGACCTGGGGATGGCCGCCAAGGCGGTGGATGCGCTGGCGGCCGCCACTCTGCAGCCCGAGTTCGGCCACCCCGCTCGCGATGTCCGGACCTCATTCGAGAATCTGCGGCTTCCTCCAGCCATTTCCGTCTCTCATGCGGAAGGCTTTTCCTACTACGGTCTGCATCCTTTGGATTTCTGGGACCTGGCCCAGCAACTCAAGATCAATTCTCCCTCGGTGGCCGTGATCGGCATTCGCAGTATCGGGACCACACTCAGCAGCATTGTTACTCGTGCTCTCCAGTGCCGCGGCTATTCAACGGAGCGCATCAGCGTTCGTCCTTGCGGCCCGCCCTATCAGCGCCGGCTGGAATTCACTCCCCAGCAAGTTCACTGGGTCGGCCAGCACCGGGCGCTCGGCTCCGAGTTTCTGATAGTGGATGAAGGTCCGGGCTTCAGCGGCTCCAGTTTCGCCGCCGTGGGCAGGGCGCTGCGTCAAGCTGGTGTGCCCAACTCGCGAATTCTTTTCATGGGCAGCCGTCATCCCGAATCCGCAGAACTGCAGGCGCGCTTCGATCCTGAATGGAGCAGTTTCCACTTCTGTGCCGTGGTCCAGGGTACGCGCATTCCCGCCGCCGCCCGGGTCTACTGTTCCGGCGGCTATTGGCGGCAGAGCCGGTTTGCTCGCGTTCAAGATTGGCCGGCTTGCTGGACGCAACTCGAGCGCAATAAGTACCTTTCCCAGGATGGCGGCAGCTTGTTCAAGTTCGAAGGCTTTGGCCGCTATGGCAAGAGTGTGTACCAGCGTGCCCACGAACTGGCGGGCGCGGGATTCGCACCCGCAGTGCTCGGCTGCAACAACGGATTTGTGCAGTATGCCACCAGCCCTGGCCGTCCTCTGGCAGCAGATGATTGCGATGAAACCATCCTCACCCGACTGGCCCAATACTGCGCCCACCGTGTTTTGACAAAGCCAGCTGCCGCCCCTGGTCCGGTCAGTCTGGAATCGATGGTCGCGCACAACCTCAAGGTGGAATTCGGACTGGAGGAATCTGTTCTGCCCTTACCGCTGGAGAAGCCCATCGTGACCGACAGCCGTATGATGCCGCACGAGTGGATCGCCGGCGAGCAGCTACTAAAAACGGATGGCGCCAGCCATGGCGACGACCACCTTTTTCCCGGACCTACCGACATTGCCTGGGATCTGGCTGGCGTGATTGCGGAGTGGGACCTTGACCGCGGGCAGCAGGAATTCTTTCTCAACGAATATCACAGGCGCTCCGGCGACAACCCTCGGCTCCGCCTTCCCCCTTACCTGCTTGCCTATTCGGTGTTCCGCATGGCCTTCTGCCGCATGGGCGCGGCTGCCATGGCTGCCTGGGACGAGTGCTACCGTCTCGAACGCCAGTACCACAAGCATCGCGGGCGCGTGATTTCTCTACTGGACTTGCCCCCGAGTCGCTACGCCGGCGCGCGCCTGTTGCCTGGCTGGCCGCGCCAACAGGCGGCTTAGTGCCGTGCCCAGCAGTTCCGGCTTGAAGCCAAAGGGCCCCGGCTTGCTCTTGAAAACAATGCGCCCACTAGTATCGATCAGATAAATGCGGTCCGGCCAGCCGGTGTAAGCCCTCTCCGTGGCATTGTCGAACCCGTCCACAACCGCAGGAAACTTGATGCCCAGTTTACGCACGCACGTGCCCGCCAGTTCTTCCCGTTCCTGCTCATTGCGCGGGCTGCGGAAGATCACGCCCTGCTTGATGTTGCTTTCCATCTGCCACACATCGCTGGGATGCGCTTCCAGGATGTAGACCGCGAGGAACTTCACCCGCTCGTGATACTCGTCATAGAGTTTATTGAGGGCGGGAACCTCCCGCCGGAAGGGCGGTCAAGTGTAACTGCCGAAAACAAGCACCACCGGCTCTTTCGCCTGGAATGACGAGAGCCGGATGGTCTGGCTCTTATCCAGCAGCGCGAGGGAAAAATCGGGCGCCGCTTCACCCGTGTGGAGCATGCCTGCCCGCGCCCGCGTCCACAGGGTTTCAAAAGGAATAATGAAGTAGGCAGCAACCGGCATTTTGGCCATGACCCGGCCGAAAGTTTCCGGCGGCTGGCGCATCGCCCAGGCGATAAATCCCACAAACGCAACCCACAGCACTATTAGAACGACGGCGGCTCGAAACAAAATACGGCGCATGGCTGCAAATTTTAACTCAGGTATCCAAAAACTCGAAACCCGGTTACTTGGCCCGAAAACACATTGCATGCTGCTCTCCGACAACTTGAAACTTGAAACTTGAAACTTCTATAACCTTCTCCTCCCGGTTATCATCATTACTCTATGAAGGAGTCCCCCGATGAAGAAGCGCAATCCTGAGACTGTGGCCATCCACGGCGGCGAAGAACCCGAGCACAAGAGCGCCCCTCTCGCAACCCCCATTTATCAGACTTCCACTTTCGGTGTTGAGGATAACGACGAGCAGGCGAGGGTTACACATAGCGATAAGTTCTACACCCGCTACGGCAATCCCACGCATACCGTGGCCGAGAAGACCATCACCGAACTGGAAGGCACGGAAGCAGCGCTTCTGTTCGCCTCCGGCATGGGGGCGATCACGACCACAGTGCTGTCCCTGGTTCGGGGTGGCGATCACGTTGTCGCCCAGGCGGACCTCTACGGCGGCACCCTGAAGTTCTTCACCCAGTGGCTGCCCAAGTTTGGGGTTGAGACCTCCTTTGTCGAAACCACGCGGGCCGACGATT
>DATGIY010000754.1:0-5004 GCA_035295475.1 Terriglobales bacterium | reverse complement strand
CAATTGCTTGCGCAGTGCGGAAATCTCCTGGTAGGCGCGCATGTCGCTGGCAATGGCAGCGGTGATGTGCAGCGCCAGTTCGAGTTGCCGCGCCAAGTCGGCACTGGGGGTCGAAATTCTGGGATCTTCCTTTACTTCCAGCGGCTGACGATATGTTTTCCCGTTTACCGTGAGCCGGACCTCATACTCACCCGGAACGACCAGCGGTCCTCTCGGCACGGTCGGAGTCTCCCCCGCTACAGCCGCCATACTGTACTCGTGGAACAGGGTAGGGGGAGCGGGATAACGTAAGTCCCACACGAAACGGTGCTCTCCCGCTTCTTTGCTAAGAATGTGCGGCACTTCTACCCAGTAGGGTGGAAAAGCAAGCTGGGAAAAATCGACCCGGGGAGGCGTGTCGTCACTCGAAAAGTGGCGCACGATTTTCCCCTGGGCATCTGCTATCTCCAGACTGACCGCGCCCGAGGGTGCACTTTTAAGGTAGTAATCAAGAATCGCGCCATCCGGCGGATTCTGTCCCGCTGGGGTTTCGGGAGGCAAGGGAGTGTCCCGGTTCTGGTTGCCGCGAACCCGCAGCGCCACCGCGGGGTGAAAGAGTTGTGCCCCAGCTTCCGCGGGTTGAGCCATGAGCTGGCGTAGAGGTGTGATGTCGTCCAGAATCCAGAAAGAGCGGCCATGGGTAGCGATGACCAGGTCATCGCCATGAATTACCAGGTCGTGCACGGGCGTGACCGGCAGGTTCAGCTGCAACGGCTGCCAGTGCCCGCCATCGTCGAAGGAAACGTAGATGCCGGTTTCGGTGCCGGCAAACAGCAGACCCTTTGTTTGCGGATCTTCCCGCACTGCATGCACATAGGCAGTGTCAGATATGCCGTCAGCAATCTTCGACCATGTCTTGCCGTAATCGTGGGTGCAATAGATGTAGGGATGGAAGTCGTCCAGGCGGTGGCGGTCGATCGCGGCATAGGCGGTGCCGGCGTCGAAATGCGAGGCATCGATAATGCTGATTTTGCTCCACGGCGCCAGTTCTTTCGGCGTCACGTTCTCCCAGGTCTTTCCGCCATCGCGGGTGAGCTGAATTAAGCCGGTATCGGTGCCCACCCAGATCATTCCCGGCGTCAGCCGCGAAGGTGCAATGGTGTAGATCACCCCGTAGCCACGCTGCATAGCATTGCTGACACTCAGAGATTCTTGCGAAGCGGCGGCGCTGTTGGAGGCTCCGGTCAGGTCGGGACTGATGGCCTCCCAGCTCATGCCACCATTGGTAGTCCGAAGCAGCACTTGGGCTCCCATGTACAACGTATGCGGATCCTGAGGCGAGAAGGCCAGGGGTGAGGTCCAAGTGAACCGGTACTTGCGATGTGAAATTTCCGTGCCAAAGGCAACGCTGGGCCAAGGAGAGATGTCTTGTGATTCACCGGTACGCCAGTTGAAACGGTGGAGTTCGCCCAACGTACCCCCGGCATAAACAAAATTGGGATCGCTGGGATCAGGAACGATATAGCCGCCTTCGTCGCCTCCGACCGGGCGCCAATCGCGGAAGGTGATCTGACCGTAGTCGCTGCGGCTGGCCGTACCCACGGTGCCGCTGTCCTGCTGCGCGCCGTAGACGTAGTAGGGGAACTGATTATCGGTGCTGACATGATAGAACTGCGCCGTGGGCTGGTTGTACCAACTGCTCCAGGTTTGGCCGTAATCCACGCTGATGGTGACCCCTTGGTCGCTGGCCACGATCATGCGATGGGAATTAGCAGGATCGACCCACAACAAGTGGTAGTCGTCGCCACCTGGGGCTCCCTTGATCGATTGGAATGTTTTCCCGCCGTCCGTGGACCGGTAAAGCGACACGTTGGGAATGTAAACCGTCTCCGGGTTCCGAGGGTCAACAGTGACCGTGCCGAAATACCAGCCGCGCTGATGAATGCGACGATCCGTGCTGACCAAACCCCAGTTGGCTCCCCCATCGTCGGAGCGGTAAAGCCCACCATTCTGGCGGGCGTCGACTACGGCGTACACCCGCTGCCCGTGCGTGCCCGCGGCTACAGCGATCCCGATTCTGCCGACTTCGCGGGCCGGCAAGCCGTGGCCCGAAATCTGCGTCCAGGTGCTACCGCCGTCAATGGACTTGTAGAGCCCGCTTCCAGGTCCTCCTGAAGGTGCATACGTGCTCCACGGAGGCCGCCGCGTTTGCCACAGAGAAGCGAATGCGGTGTGCGCATCGTCAGGATCGAAGGCCAGATCAATGGCGCCGGTGTTTTCGTCTTTGTAGAGAACCTTTTTCCAGGTTTGGCCGCCATCCTCAGAGCGGAAGACGCCACGGTCTGGATTCGGTCCATAGGCGCGTCCCAGAGCAGCCACCAAAACGATATCCGGATTGCGCGGGTCCACCAGAATGCGGCCAATGTGGCGAGTCTCACGCAATCCCACACTGTGCCAGGTTTTTCCTGCATCGGTGGATTTGTAAACACCGTCGCCAAAGGAGATATCGGAGCGCATGTCCGCTTCGCCGGTGCCGACGTAAATTACATTGGGATCCGACGGGGCCACGGCCAACGCCCCAATCGAGGCAATTGGTGCGGCATCAAAAACCGGCCGCCAGACTCGTCCGCTATCGGTGGTTTTCCAAACCCCGCCACCCACGGCGCCAAAATAGAAGGTCTCTGTTTGTCCGGGCACGCCACTGGCGGCCAGGGCCCGTCCGCCGCGAAACGGTCCAATGCAGCGCCAACGCAAGCCGGCATAGATGCCAGGATCAAATTGCTGAGCAGGGGCCTGTGCCGTACCCAGTAGCAGAAGTCCAAGACTCAGAAGAAATGTAATCAGCGGGCGAGGGATCGAGTTTATGCGCATGCGGGAGAAGGGAGAATATACACCTTTTGCCTTCCGTCGAAGGGCCAGGGTGGACAAAACACTGGCAGTGAAGCTGCCGCCAAAAACGAAAAAGAGCGGCTGTTGCAGCCGCCCTGATCGAAAGCCGGATTAATGGTTAGGTTTCCGCGCAGGTCCACTCCCGCAAAAGTTCCTCTTCTTCGGATTCGTGGGCATGCACCTCGAGCACAGAATCGAGCTCAGTTAAAGCCAGCACCTCGCGCACATACTTGTTGGCATGGATCAGCTTCAGGCCCGCCCCTCGCGCACTGCACTCATCCCATATCCTTAGCAGGGCGCCCAATCCGGCGGCATCCACCGTCTCTACATCCTGCAGGTCAAGGATCAGGCTGGCAGCGGGTTGTCTGCTGGCCGCCACCTGCAAAGCATTTAGGCTGTTTCCGGCCACCAGCTTTCCGGCGCAATGCAATACCACCGCACCTGCAGAACGCTCAACCGAGAACTGCAACATTCCCCCTCCAAACTTCTGACTAGAAGTAATACGTGTATCCAGGAATAAAAGTTTCAATTGGTCAGTCCTATCAGTTTAGACGTTCAGCAGCGCCCGACGTAAGCCCCGCACCAACAGAATTACTCCCCAACAGTACATGTCCTGACAGCAGGTTACGGTCGCCTGTGGAAAAGAGCGGCAGCAAGTTCTCTTGGCTCCAGGAATTGGCTTCTCTCCGGCAGCCGCAATCGCGGCAAAGTGGCCACCAGAAGAGGCAAGCCGCCGGAACCGCGAAGGTCAATACAACGCGCGTTGCCGGCGCTGTATTTTGTATTGACTGTGCAGTGGGCTTCCCTAGAATGAGGCAAACATTTCAGGGAGCTTTTGTTTAAAACATTGCCAATGGAAGAGCGTTTCACGTCGGCACAGGTTGTTGAACTCACCGGCATAACCGCCCGCCAGTTGCAGTGGTGGGATGAGCAGGGAATCGTGGTTCCCGCCCGCGAGGGCCATCGCCGCCTGTATTCGCTGGATGATCTGGCGGAGATGGCGGTGATCAGCGAGCTGCGGCGGCGCGGCTTCCCCCTGCAGCGGGTGCGCAAAGTAGTGCGTTTCCTGCAGCGCGAGCTGGGCAGCCGCCTGGCGCAAACCGTCAGCGGGAGCTCGGAATACCACCTGCTGACCGACGGTACTCACCTGTATCTGGAAACGTCGGCAAAACAGATTGTCGACATCCTGAAGAATGCGCGCCAGCCACTTCTCAGTATCTGTCTGAGCGATACGGTGCGCCACATCCGCGCCAGCATCCGCGGCCGCAAGAAAGCCAGCGCGTCCGCTCGTCCTCAGCCCGCTAGAAGGAAGGCCCTCTAACCAGGAGTGGAGGCGAAATGGTTGGTGAACTGAACGTGCTTACCGAGTGGATTCCGGAGCAGATGGGCCCGGGGACGGTGTTTGTGCTGGAAAATGCCGGCGAGGTTGGGGAAAAAGATGATCCCTACTGGGCCGTGCTCTCCTGTCCCGACTGCGGCACCTTGGGCTTGATTACACGCCGTCAGATCGCCGGCCTGCTGCCGGTTATCTGCGGCTCGGAGCACTGCGCCGCCCAATTTTTCATCCACGACTGCGAGATCATTCCCCGCAAGCCCTGTTAAAACCTTCTCACCACAAAGGGCACGAAGGACCACCAAGGTTCAAAATAAATTTTGGGAATCAGCGCGACCGGCAGGATTCAGAAGCCATATCATAAATCCGCTTTGAAAGGGCGCCGGTTTCAGCCGCGCCGTTCAGAGCGGCCTACAGGGCCGGGCTTTAGACCCTGAGGTACATTCAGAACTTACCTCAGCGGCTAAAGCCGGTGCCTGAGGTGAGCATTTTTTTGCAGCGCTAAAGCGCTGCGCCACCCCAAAGCTTGTGACTTGCTTGCCGCAGATGGATGCGGATGAAAATGGAATTCGGGTGGTTTGCATTTGGGTGGAGCAGGCCTTCAGGCCTGCAGTGAAGAGCAACGGTGAATCTGGGCTTCAGCCCCTGAGGGACAGCGCACTTTAATAACTTTCTTTCATTTTGGGATAGCTTTGGCGCCCGACTTAGATCGGACGAATTAATCCTTCGTGCCCTTGATGGTGAAAGGACTTTGACCCACCGGGATAGGCACCTCTTCAACAATTTCAATGCCGAACCCCTGC
>DATGIY010000753.1:0-10993 GCA_035295475.1 Terriglobales bacterium | reverse complement strand
CGTGCCGGCAGCAGTTTTCTTGCTGTGGAAGGTGATTTCCAGGCGGTAGGGATCGGGCACAAGGCTTACGGAGTATTCCACCGGCCGGTCCAGATCCAAGGCCACACGCATGGAGTGTTTATCGAGCTTGCCAACGCGAATGTTGGTCAGGAAACCGTCCTTGCCTTCCAAGCGTTTGGCGAGCACGTTGGCGGGGACAGTGACGTCCTGGAAGTCGAAATAAAGACGTTCTGGATCGATGAGGTGCGCGAATTTATACTTAGCCGCCCCACCCAGGTCGATAGCCACGTGCGTTACCTCGGCACTGGACCAGTGGCGGATAGCAGTGACCGCGACAGGCTTAGCATTGTCCTCGGCCTGAGATTTCTCGCTGGAGCTCTGGTGCGAGGATGCGCTCTTGCGAGCCGCTGCTGTGCCTGGCAGGCCAACCAGGGCCAGCAGCACGGCGGCTAGAAGCAGCGGGGCAAACGAGAATGGAACTGTCCTGCGCAAACGTTAGAGCGATAACCGAGATCTCTGATCTTCGGGGACAGTTTATAACGGAAACCGCCGAATTCAAACGGTACCTTCGGGAGAGGCTATCTGTGCCTGTCTCAATTTGAAGCGCTGAACTTTGCCGGTGGCAGTCTTGGGAAGTTCAGGGACAAACTCTACCCAGCGCGGCTGCTTATAAGAGGAAAGCCTGGCGGCGACCATGCCCTGCAGTTCGTGCACGAGTTCCGGGGAGGGCTTATTGCCATTGTTGAGAACTACATACGCGGCCGGCTTGAGCAGACGGTCGTCGTCTTCGCGGCCAACAACGGCGGCTTCCTTTACTGCGGGATGTTCGATGAGGACGTTTTCCAGCTCGATGGGACTTACCCAGAGGCCGTTGACCTTTAGCATGTCGTCGGAGCGGCCGGCGTACCAGAAGTAGCCATCCTCATCCTGGTAGTACTTGTCACCGGTGTGAATCCACTGCCCCTGAATAATATCCTTGGTTTTTTCATGCTGGTTCCAGTAGCAGGCGCAGACCGCATCGCTGCGAATGAGCAAGTCGCCGATTTCCCCCGGGGCTACGGTTTTACCCTCACCATCCACGAGCCGAGCCTCACAGCCGGGAATAATCTGGCCGCTGGAACCGGGGCGGACCGCGCCGGGTCGGTTGGCAATGAACATGTGCAGACCTTCGGTAGAGCCAATGGCATCCAGGATTTCAACCCCGAAGCGCTGCTTGAAGCGGTGAAAGATGGAGGCCGGGAGGGCCTCACCGGCCGAGACCCCGTAGCGGATGGAGGATAAGTCGAATTCTGGGCCCGATTCGCGGTAATGGCCGAGCAGGGCAGCGTAATTGGTAGGAACGGAGAAGAAAAGCGTGGGGCGGTGATGTTCAATAGTGGCAAAGACCTCGGCGGGGCGTGGGCGATCAGGCAGCAGAATGCTGGTACCGCCCACCGCTAGCGAAAAATAAAGCCCGTTTCCCAGCCCGTAGGCAAAGAACAGCTTAGCCACGCTGAAGCAGCGGTCCTGGGAGGTGATGCCCAGAATTCGCTTGGCGTACAGCTCAGAGGTGACCACCATGTCGTGCTGCAGGTGAATGCAGCCTTTAGGGAATCCGGTACTGCCGGAAGAATAGAGCCAAAAAGCTGCGTCATCCTTGCTGGTGAGCGCTGGTTCAAGATGGGGAGAGCTGTTGCGCAGCAGGTTGGTGAAGGAATGCATGCCGCCGGGTGCAGTGCCGACGACGATGATGTGCTGCAGATAGCGCAGGCGATCGGCGGGGATGCGGTGAATCTGGGGCAGCATTTCTTCATGCACAATGGCGACACGGGCGCGGCAATCGTTGAGCAGATACGCGTAGTCGTCAGGCTTGAGCATGGTGTTGACCGGCACGGCGACAGCGCCAATCTTGATAGCGCCAAAAAAGCTGTAGGCAAACTCCGGGGTATCAAGAAGGAGCAGGAGGACTCGTTCCTCTATGCGAACGCCAAGGGCAAGCAGAGCATTGCCCAGACGATTGACGCGTTCTTCGAGTTCGGCGTAGGTGACGCGCTGCTCGCCACATTCGATGGCCACTTTGGCGCCACGGCCCTCTTGCAGGTGTCGATCCACGAAGTATGACGCCGCGTTGAACTGCTGGGGCAGCGAAACCAGGGCGTGCGAGGAATGGATCTCCGTGTGCAGGTTCAACCTCTTCTTTTCAGCAATGCCGGAAATGTTGCCCAGTGTACCCAAATCAGAAGCAGCCAGAATCCGGAAACAACTGTAACGGGGAGCAACTGGCGGGCCGGCAGTGGCAGGACCGCCCGGTGGCGAAGAGAAAGCGTGGGGGCAGAGGAGTCGAAATCCGGGCTCGGCGGAGCGGCAACGGTCCCCATAAGGGTTGATAGAGTAACCGGCGAGACCGCCTGTTACAAGGGCGCGCTACGGTATTCGCACATTCGCGGGCGTCACTTCCCGCGCTTGCTGCTCAATGCCTCCTGCAGAGCGCGGCGGGTGTAGACCTCAGCCAAATGACGGCGATATTCCGCTGATGCGTAATTGTCGCCCAGAGCTTCCACCTTGTCGGCGGCATGTTTGGCCGCTTGGGCAATGGCGCTGGCGGGCTTGCCGCGGAGAGCGTCCTCCACCGCTGCGGCGCGATAGGCAATTTCTCCCACTCCCGTGATACCAATGGATACATCTTCGATTTTGGCGCTGTTTCCGCGCACGACCACCGCCACTCCCACCACGGCGTAACCGGAAGCGGGATGATGGAATTTCTTATAAACGGCTCCGGCACCGGTGGTTTTGGGGACACGAATCTCGGTGATGATCTCATCCGGCCGCAACGCGGTGGTGAACATGCCGGTAAAGAAAGCGCGTGCCGGAATCACCCGTTCGCCGGACTGGCTGAAGGCGACGATGTGGGCATCCAGGGCAAGAATAGAGGCGGGGTAGTCGGCTGAGGGATGGGCCTGAGCGAGGCTGCCGCCGATGGTGCCCCGGTTGCGCACCTGGATGTCGCCGATGTTGGAGGCGGCTTGCGCCAGCAGCGGCGAGGCGGAGAGCAGAAGGCTGGACGAAGCCACCGTGGCATGCGTGGTCAGGGCGCCGATATTGATGGTTTCGCCGCTGTCACGAATGTAGTCGAGACCGGCGATGCGCCCCAGATCAATCAGCAGGGCGGGACTGGCCAGGCGCAGCTTCATAGCGGGAAGCAGGCTGTGTCCGCCGGCCAGCAGCTTGGCATCTTCGCGCGAAGCAAGCAGGCTGAGAGCTTCGTTGAGAGTTTTAGGAGATTCGTAGTCGAATGCTGCAGGAATCATGCGGGCCTCCTTGAGCTGCGGGCACCGGGTTTGGATGTGAGCTGGGCCGCTACCGGAATGTTCGCCTGAGCGGCGGTAATGGCGCGCCACACGCGCTCCGGTTTGAGGGGCATATCGATGTTGGTGATCCCGAGCGGAGCCAGTGCGTCGCAAACCGCATTCACGATACAGGGGGTGGAAGCAATGGTCCCAGCCTCGCCCACGCCTTTCACGCCCATGGGATTGACAGGGGTGGGCGTGACCGTGCGGTCGAGGATGAACTCGGGAATGTGAGCCGCCTTGGGCAGCGCATAGTCCATCAGCGAGCCGGTGAGCAGCTGGCCATCCTCGTTGTAGACCAGTTCTTCATAGAGAGCCTGGCTCAAGCCTTGAGCAATCCCGCCCTGGACCTGGCCGTCCACCAGCAAGGGATTGATGACATTGCCGCAGTCATCCACGGCGACATATTTCTCGATTTTCGTTTCCCCGGTTTCAGCATCCACCTCGACCGCGGCCACATGGGTGCCGAAGGGGAAGGTGAAGTTGGAGGGCTCGAAAAAGTGGGTGGCCTCCATGCCGGGTTCGAATCCGGGCGGGATATTGCGGGCGGTATAAGCGGCAAGCACGAGTTCGCCCCAGGACATCGACTTCTTGCTGTTGCCCTTCAGACCCACCCGGCCATTGGCGATGACAATGTCGACCGGCTTGGCGCTGAGCAAGTGCGCCGCCAGGGCGGCGATTTTGGTCTTTAGCTTCTGCACGGCAAAATAGATAGCGGTGCCGCCAACGGCGGTGCCACGGCTGCCGAAGGTGCCGATGCCGTAAGGGACAGCCAGGGTGTCGCCGTGGATCACGGTGACGTCGTCTGGGGTAATGCCAAACTGATCGGCGACCAACTGGGCGAAGGTGGTTTCCTGACCCTGACCGTGCGGAGAAGCCCCCGTCAGCACCGTCACTTTGCCGGTTGGCTCAATGCGGACAGTGCCGCTTTCCCAGCCGCCGGCAGGTGTGGCGGCAGAAGGACCGATAGCGCAAATCTCAACATACGTCGAAACGCCAATGCCGAAATACCGGCCCTGCTTCCAGGCGGCTTTTTGCTTTTCCCGGAGCTTGTCGTATCCGGCCAGTTGCAGCGCCCGCTTGAGGCTCTGCTGATAATTGGCGGAGTCGTAGAGCAGGCCGGCGGCGGTGGTGAAGGGGAACTCCTTGGGCTGAGGGAAGTTCTTGCTGCGGAATTTGGCCGGATCCTGGTTGAGTTCGCGGGCGGCACAGTCCATGAGGCGTTCGATATCGTAGGCAGCCTCCGGCCGGCCGGCGCCGCGATAGGCATCGGTGGACATCTTGTTGGTGAAGACGCCGATGATCTCGCAGTCGAACGCAGGAATCTTGTAGCAGCCCGGCAGCATGAGGGCGGTAAGCTGCGGAATCAAGGGAGTGAGCAACTGGTGGTAAGCGCCCATATCGGCGAGAATCTTGGCGCGCAGACCGAGGATGGTGCCGTCTTTCTTCAGCGCCAGTTCGAGGTAGTTGATGGTGTCGCGCCCATGGATGGTCACCATCAGGCTCTCGCGGCGGGTTTCCGTCCATTTCACCGGACGACCGAGCTTCATCGCCAGCCAGGGTACAACGCCATCCTCGGCATAGACGTTCAGTTTGCTGCCGAAGCCGCCGCCCACTTCCGGGGCGATGACGCGCACCGCGGTTTCGGGAAGACAGACCATGATCGCCACCTGGGTCTTCAGCAGGTGGGGAATTTGAGTTGAGGCCCAGATGGTGAGCCGGTTTTCGCCCGGCAAGTATTCGGCGACGATGGAGCGTGGCTCCATGGCGGTGGGAGCGACACGCTGATTGAGGAGACGAATCTTAACCACACGATCCGCTTTCTTGTAGGCGGCATCGATGTCCCCGCTTTTCATGGCGTGGGTGAAGGCTTTGTTGGTGCCGAACTCCGGGTAAATGAGCGAACTCTCTTTTTCCAGAGCTTTCTCCATGTCGAGGACGACGGGGAGAGCCTCGTATTCAACCACGACTAATTCGGCGGCGTCGCGGGCGGCATAGGCATCCTCGGCCACGACAGCCACCACCGGTTCGCCCAGGTAGCGCACGCGCTCCTTGGCCAGAGCCGGATGCGAAGGAATTTTCAGATCGGGCATCTGCATGGCGCAGGGGATCATTCCCAGACCTTCGAGATCGGCGGCGGTGACCACCGCCAGCACACCCGGGTGGTTGCGGGCGGCTTCCGTGTCGATGGAGACGATGCGGGCATGGGCATGAGGCGAGCGCACGAAGACGCAGTACGCCAGGCGGGGAACCTTGATATCGTCAGTGTAGTGGCTGATGCCGCGCACCAGGCGCGGATCTTCTTTGCGCTTGAACTTCTTTCCCACCCACTGCCCGTTGCCCTTGGCTTTACCGTTGGTTTTTCCGTTGCTGGCCATGGATCACCTCGTTCAGTCCGCGGCGCGCGCGGCGGCGCGCTGGCGCTGGTTCAGTTTGCGGGAAGCCGACTTCACGGCATTGACGATGTGCTGGTAACCGGTGCAGCGGCAGAGATTGCCGGCGATGCCGTCGCGGATTTCCTGCTCGGTGGGCGAGGCGGACTGCTGCAGCAGGTCATGAGCGCACAAGATCATGCCGGGCGTGCAATATCCGCACTGCAAGCCGTGCTCTTCCCAGAACGCTTCCTGGATGGGGTGCAGATTTTCGCTCTGCGCCAGGCCCTCGATGGTGGTGACGGAGCGGCCATCGGCTTGCACCGCCAGTACGGTGCAGGATTTGACCGCCATGCCGTCGAGCAGCACAGTGCAGGCGCCGCACAACGACGTTTCGCAGCCAATGTGAGTGCCGGTAAGAGCGCAATTCTCGCGTAGAAAATGCACCAGCAAGAGCCGCGGCTCGACTTCAGCACGGTGTTCGGTGCCATTAATAACGATGCGGACGTTCTTCTTCATATGGCCCCCAAAGGAAGAGAAAAGGGTATGGCAGGGGTGCAGGTTGACGGCTGGCAACGATAGCAAAAGGCGAGGGCAGTTTACAAGTCAAGCGAATGCACAGGTTTTGGTGCAGTGTTGGAGGCGACAAGCGCGGTACGCAACACTCGTTGGCAGGCACCTAGCTTGGCTATTTGCGTGGAACCCACGCGTGATTCGGCGTAGAGTGCTGCGGGCGAGGACATCCATATGAAACTTTCGGTTTTTTGTGGAGTGAGCGTGGACGGCTTTCTTGCCCGGCCCAATCACGCACTCGACTTCCTGAATACCGGAGAGCAGGAGCCGCACGGCTTTGAAGAGTTCTATGCCAGCGTGGATGTTGTCGTTATCGGGCGTAAAACCTTCGAAGTAGTGCTGACGTTTGGGAAGTGGTTTTATGGCAAGAAGCCGGTGGTGGTGCTGAGCAGCCGCCCGCTTGACTTCTCATCCATCAAAGGCGGGGTAGTCGAGCGGATGGTGGGCGAGCCGGCAAAAATCGCAGCCCAGCTCAAGAAGCGTGGATTCAAACACGCCTATATAGACGGTGGCATCACGATCCAAAGGTTTCTGGCGGCGGGAGTGATTGACCGCATGGTGATCACGCGGGTACCAGTACTGATCGGATCAGGTATCCCGCTGTTTGGCCCCGTACCGCGCGACATCAGTTTGCGCCACGTGGCGACGCGCTGCTATGGCGGAGGACTGGTACAGAGCGAATATGAACTCGCCGCCCGGAAGCGCGCTCGGAGCAATGGGAGATCCACTCCGCGTGCAAAAGCGAACAGCGGAAGGAAAAAACAGAGATTAAAGAAGCAGTGAGCGCCGCAGGTCCTTCGCGGTGCTCCTTCGCTGCAAATCGGTCGCGCGGTTCAGGATGACAACGAGTTGGTGCGGCGGCGCTGGAAGGCGTAGAAGACGGGCACGCCCGCCAGGATCAGGGCCGAGCCCACGAAGGAATTCCGCAGGTTGGCGCTGAACGTGTAATAGAGCAGGACTGCGGAAGCGGCGATGAAGAGCGCCGGCACCACGGGATAGCCCCAGGTCTTGTAGGGGCGCTCGGCGTTGGGTTCGCGAACGCGGAAGATGAAGACGGTGCTGGTCACCAGCATATAGAACAGCCATTCCCCGAAGAGCGTGACCGAAAACAGCTCCTGAAAACTTCCCGCAAACAACAAAAAGATAATCGCCAGGATGGCTTGGACCACCAGGGCGGCCGAGGGCGTGTGGAAGCGCGGGTGGACGCGGGCGAGTCCCTGAAAGAAGTAGCGGTCGCGGGCCAGGGCAAAGGGGACGCGGGCGCCGGTCATAGTGCTGCCGTTGAGGGTGACGAGCATGGAGAGGGCCATGCCGGCGGAGACGATGGCGGCGCCGGCAGCGCCCATGGCCAGTTCCATGGCGTCCGAGGCGGGACGGGGCGAGGCAGCAACCGCGGAGGCAGGCATGACGTACTGCACGGCGGCATTGAGCAGCATGTAGAGCGCGGCCACAATGGCGACGCCGGCAATGAGTGCGATGGGCAGGCTGCGCTGCGGCTGTTTGATTTCGCCGGCCACGGTAGTGACCAGGTTCCAGCCGTCATAGGCCCAGAGGGCGGCCACCAGCGCGACCATAAATCCCCCAAATCCGGCACGCGCGCCCAGGTAATGGGTAGCAAAATTTGCGAAACCACCGTGCACATAGGCGAAGCCGACGCCCACAATGGCCAGGATGATGGCGATCTTCAGCAAAGTGAAAAAGAGCTGGAATTCGCCCGCCTTCTTCACCCCGATGTAGTTAATCAAGGAGATGAAGACAACCGCGGCGATGGCGACTAGCTGTCCCCGAGTGATGAGAAAAGGACGCGTGATCACCGGTTGAGGCAGGATGGCGAGGAAGCTGAAGGTTCCGAGGATGCGCACCAGGCCGATGGCGATGGTCGCCATGGAGCCGGGCTTGGCAAGGACGAAGTAAGTCCAGGCGTAGAGGAACCCGCCTAGGGGGCCGTAGCCGTCGCGCATGTAAACATATTCGCCGCCGGCCTGGGGCTTCATTGCGGCGAGCTCGGCATAGCTGAGCGCGCCGAAAAACGAGAGCAGGCCGCCGACAATCCAGGCCAGATAAACCAGGTGGGCAGAGCCTACTGCCTGCATCATTTCCTTGGGCACAAGGAAGATGCCGCTGCCAATGATGGTGCCCACCACGATGGCGGCGGCGTGGCTGACCTTGAGGTCACGCGCCAGATCGGGGGCGGTGGTGGCGTTTTTGGTGACGGTTGGCGGCATTAAATTCGTGTTTCTGATCGCAGGGGTGGAGCAGGGCCTCGGCCCTGCATAAAAAGTGTTTTAGAGGGCCTGGCTTTAGCCACTGGGGTACTTGCGACCGAATCGTTTGCAAAACTGCAAAGAACCTCAGGGGCTAAAGCCCTCATGTTCGTTCGTCCTTTATTGCAGGCCTGAAGGCCTGCGCCACCCACTTCGTTAACCCCGATCCAGTGACACGGCCGTACAGCAGATTCCTCGCGGATAACCAATCAAAAAGGATTGCTGTTCACCCGGCTAAAACCGGGTGCTTCGCCATCAGGCTGCTGGCAATATAGCCGATTGTGAAAGTAACCGCCGTCCCAATCACGACGTACCAGGTCCAGGGAACCTTGGTGCCGAGCCAGATATAAAGTTCGACGGCGAAGCCGCAGGCCATGCCCGCCATGGCGCCGCGCTCATTGGCGCGTTTGGTGAGCAGGCCCAGCAGGAAGATACCCAGCAGCGCGCCGTAAGCGACAGAAGCGATAGAGAGGCCGACTTCCACGACTCGTCCACCGTGCTGGGAAAGAATGGCCAGGCCGAAGAGAACAATAGCCCAAACGAAGGTGGAGGCGCGGGAAACCGCGAGGCGGCGGCTCTCCGAAGTTTGCGGACGACGCCGCAAGTAGAAATCCATGATGGAGCTGGAGGAAAGCGAGTTGAGAGCGGCGCTCAGGTTGGACATGGCGGCGGCCAAAATGGCGGCAATCAGCAGGCCGGAGATGCCACGCGGCATGTCGCGCACGACAAACGTGGGGAAGATGCGGTCGGAGCGGGTGAAGGGCGTGGCTGGCGGAAAGTGGCGGTAGAAGACGAACAGCGCAACGCCCACCAGCAGGAAAAGCGCGAATTGCACCAGGATGAAAACGCCGCTGGCCAGCAGCGCGCCCTGCGACTGGGTTTTGTTCTTGGCGGAGAGCAGGCGCTGCACCATCAGCTGGTCGGTGCCGTGACTGGCGGTGGTGAGGAAGGTGCCGCCAATCAAGCCCGCCCAGAAGGTGTAGGTGCGCGAAAAAGTCGGCGTGAAATCAAATATGCGCAGTTTGCCGGCGGCGGAAGCGGCGGCGTGAATGGTGTTCCAACCGCCCGGAACCAGATGCAGCAGGGTGACAAAGCCAACCATGGTGCCACCGATGTAGATGATCATCTGGATCACGTCGGTCCATATGACGGCGGCCATGCCGCCTTCAAAGGTATAAATCAGGGTCAGCAGGGTGATGATAGCGATGGAGGCGATCTCGCCGGTGCCGATGGCGATGGCCACCACGATGGAGACGGCGAAGACGCGCACGCCTTCGGCAGCGGCGCGGGTGATCAGGAAGAGGCCGGCGGCCAGGGAGCGCAGGTGCGGGCCGAAGCGGCGCTCAATGAACTGGTAGGCGGTGTACATTTCGCCGCGAAAATAGGAGGGAATGAAAATGATGCAGATGATGACGCGAGCTACCAGGTAGCCGAACACTACCTGGAGGAAGGCCATGTTGGTGTCATACGCAAGGCCGGGGATGCTGATGATGGTGAGGGTACTGGTTTCGGCGGCCACGATGGAGAGGGCTATGGCCCACCAGGGAATAGTGCGGTCGGCAAGGAAATAGTCGCGCAGGGAGCGCTGCTTCTTGCGAAAGCGCAGGCCGAACAGCGTGATGCCGGCCAGATAGATCGCGATGATGGCCAGGTCGAGGCGGTCGAGTTTCATGGGCGAGCCATCAGCAGTCAGCCGTGGGCAATCAGCCCATTAGAGGCTCAAGGAAGCAGTTGAACAAAGTAGATAGTTGGAGTCAAAGCGCAACGTGCGTCTCTGTCACAATCCCACATGCAGCCCGCTTTCGGCTCGCCTAGTACTTCGGTAACCAGTATTGCGCTGATCGGTAATCGCGTTCCGCCATGCGGGAGGCTACTATAGACAAGTCGTAACTCACAGGGCCGAGTCAGATTTCAGGACAGGGGCAGAAAGGCAGCCTTGTCACCCGTCGGGCCAAGCGGTCATCCAACGATACAGGCAAGAAGCGAAATGGACACATTTCTGCAGCGACGTTCGAAGCTGGAACTGGTGGCGCTGGCGGCAGTGCTGATCGCGGTACCCAGTTACCTGACCCACATTACCGGGGGCACAATTTCCTTTTCTATCCTGTACCTGCTGCCGGTGGCGCTGCTCAGCTGGTACATGGGGACGGCGGAAGGAATCCTGGTATCGGTAGTTTCGGCGGCGGCCTGGCTGCGCGCCGATGTGGTGGCCAGCGGCAGCGCCAACCTGATCGTGCGCTACTGGAACGCGGTAGTTCTATTCGGATTCTTCCTGATTACCGCGCTGATTCTTTCCCGGCTCAAGGCCGCGTACCTGCAGGAACAGGAGCTTTCGCGGGTGGATTTCCTGACGGGAGTGGCCAACGGCCGCGCATTCCGGCAGGTGGCGGACATGGAAAAGCATCGCGTCCGCCGCTACAAGCATCCGCTCACGCTGGCCTACCTGGATATCGACAAT